>NZ_JBIWNY010000001.1:433300-603490 GCF_044767465.1 Streptomyces sp. NPDC101237
CAGCCTCCGCCTCAGGCCCGACCTCCGGCGCGGTCTCCGTCGTGGCCTGAGTCACTGCCTCGGCCTCGGTGACCGGCTCGGGGACGGCCTCGGCCTCGGTGACCGGCTCGGGGACGGTCTCCGCCTCGGCGACCTGCTCCGCGGCGGCCTTCACCACCTGCTCGGCCTCGGCGACGGCCTCGGCCGCGGCCTTGGCGTCCACGGCCGGCTCGACCGATGGCTCGACCGATGGCTCGACCGCCGGCTCGGTCTCCGCGACCGGCTCGGTCTCGGGCGCCGGCGTCGTGCTCGCCTCGGCCGTGGCCTCCGGCTCGGCGTCGCCGTGCGCCGTCGTGTCGGCCTCGGGGCGCGGCTCCGGCACCGTGTCGTCGGCCGCCGCCGGCTCCGGCGTGACCTCGATCTCCGGTTCGATGGTCCGTGACGCCTGCTTCGGCACGGTCACGTTGTCGAAAGCGGCGGTCACCAGGTCGTGCTCGTCGGTGTCTGCCGGGCGTGGTTCCGGGACCACCGCGGGGGTGGCCGGTTCCGGTGCTTCCTGCTTCGGCGCCGGCGTCGGCTGCGAAGGGAGCTGGTCTGCACCCTCCGCCTCGGCGGGGCGCGGCTTTCGCGACCGGCCGAATGCGTTCCGCAGGAGAGTGAGAATGCCCATGTGCGCAACCCTTCGCGTGAGTTGATGCCCGTCAATCGCTGGCCAGGACGGACACGTAAGGTTAGCGGCCCCAGGTTGCGATCTTGGGGAGGGTCGATGACTCCTGTCGGGCGTACGGAGGTCGAGTTCCGGCCCCTCCTCAACTCCCCTTCGGCTCCTCTTGGTTCATCCCTCGTTCACGGGGATTGTAACGGTATGGCAAAGCTCTGCGCACGCAACCGCTCCGCGTCACCGGCACGATGCCTCGTGCCGGAGTGAACCGTGCGGCAGTTCCACCTGCTCGGCGGCCGTGACCCCGTCGCGTACGACGGTGACGGTGACCCGTCCGGCCGTCGGCTCGGAGAGGTCGAAGGCGTACGGCGTCCGCCGGCCGTCCAGCACGGGCGGCAGGCGGCGGACCGCGAGAGGCCCGCCCTCGCACGTCACCGACCGTGTCGCGGCGCTCGGAGAGGCACGACGACGTGATGAACCCGCCGTCCGTGGCGGCCGACCCCGAGCAGAAGCGCCCGCGGGCGGTCTCCCGGACGACCGTGACGGCGCTCCGGCCGACGGCGGCGGTGTACCTCCCGGGCGGGCCCGGAAGGTCCTCGTCGGACAGCTGTCCCGTCAGACTGGCCCGGGACGCGTCGACCACCCGGGCCCGGTCGGCCTCACCGGCGGGGAAACCGCCGGTGAGGGCCGCGTCCCGGACGGCCCGCCGCCCGCGGTGCAGGCCACCGCCGTGAGCGGTGCGGCACCGGCGCCGGCCCGTGCGAGAAGCCCGTTCAGGTGTCCCCCGTCGGCCACGTGCCGGTGCCCGGAGGGTGGCGCCGGGCCCGGTGCCGGACCCCTGTCGGCAACGCTCGTGATCAATGCACCTAGTGCGGTGCGGTGATCGCGCGGGCCGCCGCCACCTCCTGGCGCAGCGGCTCCAGGACGCTGCCCGGCGGGCCCGTGAGGTCGGTGCCGGCCGGGACCGGGGTGTCCGCCTCGCGGACGCTCTCCGCCAACTCGCGCAGGTGCAGGGCGATGCCGTCCACCTCGGTGCGGGACGGCTGCGCCGCTCCGTGCCGGACCCGGACCCTGGCGGCTGTCGTCGCGTCCACGATGCGTTCCACGGCGACGACGAGCGGCCACCAGGCCGCCGCCCGCCGTCCCGTCGGCGGCGGCTCGCTCAGGGCGCGCTGGAACTCCGTACGGACACCGGACAGGTCACGGTAGAGGCGGCGGCGCATCCGGGCCCGGGCGGCCGGGTCGGCGCCGGGCTCGAAGGCCAGGACCACGTAGGCCGCGGTGTCCGCCACCGCGTCCGCGAGCCGGTCGCCGACCCGGGTGCGCCAGCTCTCCGGCCACAGCAGGTACCCGGCGATCAGCGCGATGGCGCAGCCCAGCACGGAGTCCACCAGGCGCGGCGCGAGCAGGCCGGTGCCCTGGTGGTTCAGGTTGTCGGACAGGAGCAGGATCACCGGGGTGACGGCGGCGGTCTGGAAGCCGTAGCCCCGGGGTGTCAGGGCCGGGATCAGAGGGGCCAGGAGCATCATCACGGGCACGTCCCACCAGCCGCGCGGCACCAGGGCCAGGACGGTCGCCGCCACCACCAGGCCCACCACCGTGCCCAGGGCGCGCAGCAGCGCCCGGGAGAAGACCGAACCGAAGTCGGGCTTGAGGACGAAGGTGATGGTGAGCGCGACCCAGTAGGAGCGCGGGACCGGGATCAGGGAGACCAGGGCCTGCGCGATGCCGATGCACAGGGCGAGGCGGACGCCGTAGCGCCAGGAGCTGGCGGACAGCATGACGTTGCGGGCGGCGCGGGCGGTGCGGATGCGCAGGGCGGCGGGGCGGCCGAGGCGGTCGTCGATGCCGCTGGGGTCGACGTCGGGCCCGGTGGCGACCTCGGCGAGGTGGCGCAGGGCGTGGTCCACGACGCGGGCGGTCTCGGTGCGCGGCTCGGGGAGGGCGAGGTCCAGGGGGCCGGTGTGCCCGGTGTCGATGGCGTCGGCGATCCGGTGGACGGCGGCCGGGACCTGGGCCGGCAGCGGCTTGCCCGCGAGCCGGGCGGCGGGGGCGGCCTCCACCACCGGGGTGATCGCGTTGAGCTGGGCCAGCAGCCGGGTGAGGTCCCGGCTGCGGCCGTGGTACCGGGCGCGCCGGGCCAGGATCAGGTCGTACGACTGGTTCAGCGACTGGGTGACGGTGCGGCGGGCGCGGTCGTACTCCTCGGCGTCGGCGGTGCCGATGGCGGCGAGCTGGTCGGCGACGGTGCGGTAGGTGGCGGCGACCGCCGAGCGTTCCGGTACGCCCGAGCGCAGCGGCCAGCCCAGCAGGGCGACGAGGAGGACCAGCAGGCCGCCGCCGGTCATCAGGACCGGGGTCAGCCACCAGGCGCCGGGCAGCGGCAGGCCCGCGCCGATCACGGAGTTGAGCAGCAGGAGCAGGCCGGACACGGAGGAGACCGCGCCGATCGTCGAGATCATCCCGGAGACCAGCGCGATCCCGGTGATGACGGCGACCGTCAGCCAGCCCTGTCCGTAGACCAGGGCGCCCGCGGTGACGCCGGCGGCGCCGAACACCTGCGGGACCGCGATGTTGAGCAGCCGCATCCGGTAGGCGTCGGCGGTGTCGCCGATGACCGCGGACAGGGCGCCCATGGAGGCGAGCGCGCCGTACGCGGGCTGTCCGGCCACGAGCCCGGCGGCGAGCGGCAGCGCCATGCCGAGGGCGGCGCGGACCAGCGCGGGCCGGTTCAGGGGCGCGGCCTGCTCGGGCCGGAGGTTCCTTACCAGCCAGTCGGGAGGAGTGAGGCCGTTGGGGAACTCGCGGGGCATGGGCCCATTATCGGCGCCGGTGCCGCCGGCGCATGACGTCGGGGCGGAGGCCGGGGGCGGGCCGGGCGGCGGCGCCGGGCGCGGGCGGGGCGGCGCGGGCTGCGGGGCGGTCGTCCGGGGCCGGGCCGGCGGGCGTCGCGGACGGACCGGCGGGGCGGGTGCGTGCGGTGTCGTGGCCGGGAGCCGCGCGGGCGTGGCCGTCGGCGGGTGTGCTCCGGGGGCCGTCGCGCGGCGGCCGTGGTCACGCCGCTTCGTCGACCCTCGCCAGGAACTCCGCCAGCGCCCGGTTGAACTCCCGCGGCCGTTCGAGGTTCGGCAGGTGGGCCGCCGCCCCGATCACCCGGAGGGCGGCGTCGGGGAGGAGGGCGTGCATTTCCTCGGCGTCGGAGACGGGGGTGTACGCGTCGTCCGCGCCGACCACCACCAGCGCGGGGACGGTGACCTTCGCCAGCACCGTACGGTAGTCGGGGCGTTCGGCCCGGCCGCGCAGGGCCGCCGCCGCGCCCTCCGGGTCGGTCCGGGTCATCATGCGGTGGATGTGCGTCTTCACCTCGGGCGCGGCACCGGGCGCGACCATCTTCTCCAGGACCTCGTCGGCGTAGCCGCGCATGCCCTCGCGGAGCAGGCGGTCGGCCATGGCGTTGCGGGCCCGTACGCCCTCCGGTGTCTCCGGCGCCGGGAAGGTGTCCGCGAGGACCAGGCCCCGGACGCGGTCGGCGCCGAGGCGGGTCCAGCACTCCATCGCGATCTGGCCGCCCATCGACAGGCCCGCGACGACACAGGTCCGCACGTCCAGCGCGTCGAGGAGGTCTTCGAGGTCCGCCGCGAAGCGGGCGAGCGGGACGAGGCCGGGGGTGACCGGGGAGGCGCCGTAGCCGCGCAGGTCGGGGACGACGACCCGGCGGGAGGCGGCGAAGGCGGCGCGCTGGGGGTCCCACAGGGTGCGGTCGAAGGGGTGGCCGTGGATCAGGAGCAGCGGGACGCGCGCGGGGTGCGGGCCACTGTCGTCGTATGCGAGGAAGGGGGCCATGAGGGCGACCCTAGGAGGCGCCAACTTCTCGGTGCAATAAGATCTTTGCGCTCGGTGCAATGCCGGCGGGGGAGGGACGGGGCGTGAACGACTTCAGGGGCATCGCCGACCGGATCGCGCTGGACATCGCGCGCGGACGGCTGCGGGCCGGGCAACGGCTGCCTCCGCAGCGGGCGTTCGCACGGCGGCACGGAATCGCCGCCTCGACCGCGGGCCGGGTCTACGCCGAACTGGTGCGGCGCGGACTGGTGGTGGGGGAGGTCGGGCGCGGCACCTTCGTCCGGGCCACCGAGGTCATCCCGCGGGGGCGGGCCCTGGTCGAGGACGGCACCGCTCGCGTCAACCTGGAACTCAACTACCCGACCGTGCCCGGCCAGCAGGAGCTGCTGGCCCCCGCGCTCGCCCCCCTGCTGCGGCCCGACGCGCTCGGCGAAGCGCTGCGCACCGGCGCCGCCGACGGCACCCCGCGGGCCCGTGAGGCCGTCGCCGCGCTGCTCGCCGCCGGGGACTGGCGGCCCTCCCCCGGCCGTGTCCTGTTCACCGGCAACGCCCGGCAGGCCGTCGCCGCGACCCTGGCCTCGCTGGTCGCACCGGGCGGCCGGGTCGGGGTCGAACCGCTGACGTATCCGCTGGTCAAAGAGGTCGCCGCCCGGCTCTCCGTCACGCTCGTGCCGGTGCGGACGGACGCCGGGGGGCCCGTCGTGGAGTCCGTGCGGGCCGCGCACCGCTCCGCGCCGCTCTCCGCCCTCTACCTCCAGCCGACCCTGCACAACCCGACGTCCCTGACCGTGCCCGCCGAGCGGCGGCTGCAGCTCGCGCGGTGCGTGAGCGACCTGGCCCTGCCGGTCGTGGAGGACCGGGTCTGGTCGTTCCTGCACACCGGCCCCGAGCCGCCGCTGGCCGCGCTCGCGCCCGGCCTGGTCCACGTCGTCGACTCGCTCTCCAAACGGGTCGCGCCCGGCCTCACCGTCGGATTCGCCGTCGTACCCGAGGACCGGGTGGAGACGGTGGCCGCGGCCGTGCGGTCCGGCGGGTGGGGGCCGGGGGCGTTCGCGCTGGAGGCGGCCGTGCGGTGGATCGCGGACGGCACGGTCGCGCGGCTCGTCGCGGCCAAGCGGGAGCAGGCCGTACGGCGGCAGGGGCTGGTCCGTGAACTGCTCGGCGGGTTCACCGTACGGGCCGATCCGCGGGGCTGCTTCGCCTGGTGGGAGCTGCCCGAGCCCTGGCGGGCGGACGGCTTCACGGCGGCCGCGGCCGCGCACGGCATCGCGATCACACCGGGTACCGCCTTCCGCGCCGACCCGAAGCGGACGCCGGACGCGGTCCGGCTCGGCCTCGCCACGGCCGCCGAGCCGGAGCTGGTGGCGGCCCTGCGCACCCTCGCGGACCTGGCGGGCCGCCCTCCCCAGGAGCACCGGGCCGCCCTGACGGACGCGGGCGGCCGGGCCGGGCGGCGCGTCACCTGATCGGCAGGTTCTGCCCGGCGGGCTGCGAGTCCGTCCGCAGGGCGGCGGCGTCGGGCGTCCCGGGAACCGGCTCCGGCTCGGCCTCCGGCCGCCGGCGCAGCCGCCCGCCGAGCCAGGCCAGCACGGCCACCGCCAGGCCGAGACCCAGCAGCAGCCAGGAGACCGTGCGCAGGGTGGAGGTCAGGGCGTCGTAGACGGCGGCGGCCGCCGGGTGCGGGACGTCGGGCGGCAGCCCGGCCAGGGTGAGGCGGCGGCCGACGCTGAGGGCGAGCCCCAGCAGACCGCCGCCGAGCGCCGTGCCCAGCGCGGTCGCCAGCACCGCACGGCGGCGGTGGACGGCGACGGCGATACCGGCGACCGCGAAGACGGCCGCCGCCACGGGCAGCCAGAAGCCGGCGACCTCGAGCACGTGGAACCCCTTCCGGAGCCGGTCCAGTTCCGCCGCCGGAAGCACCGCGACGGCCGTGTGCTGGACCGGGATACGGGCCGCGAGCGGCACATGGTCCTGGGTGAGCTGGTCCTTGACCTGGGCGGTCACCGGCGCCAGGTCGACGGTCACGGCCTCCTCGCGCTCGTCCTGCAGCGCGCACAGGACCGCGTCGTGGGCCGCCCGGTTGCCCGCGTCCCAGGCCAGCCGGAACGCCCGGGTCTGGGTGAACGACCGCACCGCCTCACGGACGAAGGGCGCCACCGTGGCCTGCATCGGCCGGCCGACGTCCACCTCGCGCATGATGCCGTCACCGACGGTGTCGGCCACCGCGTCCCGGACGTCCGGGTCGTCGGCGAGCGGCGCCATCGAGCTGACGTACTGTCCGGTGTCCGCCAGCCCGTACGCCGCCCAGGCCGCCAGCGCGCCGAACGGCAGCAGCAGACAGGACAGCACGGTCAGCAGCGCCGACAGGGCGTTCCTGAGACGTGCGGCCCGGCTGCGCCGTACCGGCCGCGCGGGCCCTGTGGGCGCGGGAGGCACGGAGGGCACGTCTCCAGGCAAGCCCCTGAGGACGGGTCGGGCGACCGGGGTGACTGCATCCGGGGCACGGCGGCCCGTCAGGTGGAGCCGAACGGACGACACGGCGGCCCGGGGACGGCCGCCGGGCGGCGCGCGGAGCCCGCGACACCGCGCTCCGGTGGAGGGTTGGCCCGAACGGGTGTTTCCTGGGCTTGAGGAGCCGTCCCGGCCGGCGGAACGGGCCGGAGCGGCTGCGCAGGGATGCCGCCGGGCGGCTTCGTCCGGCGGCGGTGAGGGGAACGTCCCGCGAGGGACCCAGGGGAAACGCGTGGGCCCCGGCCACAGGGCCGGGGCCCACGCGCGGGCGGGAGCGGTCATCGGACGCGATGGCCCACCTCGTCCTCGTGCGTGTAGAAGCGGTAGAACATCACGATGAAGGTCACCGCGGCGACCGCCAGGGACATGCCGACGGAGCGCAGGATCGACCCTCCGCTCTGGCTGTACAGGAAGCCGAAGGCGATCCCGAGGAACGCGGTCCACATCAGCGCGTGCACCTCCCGCCGCAGCCGCGGGGCGATCGTCAGCACGCCGAACAGGACCAGCGCGAAGACGATCGCGGTCACGAGGCCGAACAGCAGGTTCCAGCCGCTGACGGATCCGCCGCTGCGCCGGTTCGAGGCGGCCCAGTAGCCGTAGATCAGTCCGGTCACGACCGGGAGGGCCATCCGGCCCATGAGGTGCGTGCGCGGGCTGAAGATGTCGGGCGTGGGGCCCCGCCGGGAGGTACCGCCGGTCGTGGGTGCCGCTTGAGCCATGAGAGTGCTCCTCTCTCCTCGCCCCCGGCTTCCAGGGCACACCTGCGGGTACCCCGTGGCAAGTCGGCCGTCCGGGTTCCGCGCGGGCGGTCACGACGTGCGGCGGGGTCCGGCCCGTGGTTCGCTGGCTGTCGTGACCGACCACGCGGCTCCGCGGCGGCGCCAGGACCTGCGTCGGCATCCCCTGGACCTGGTCAGGGGCCGGAGTTTCTCCTGGGTGGCGCCGATGCTGCTGCTCGCCGGGATCACCGCGGTCGACCTCAACACCACGGAGCGGTTCCGGATCATCTCCTGGATCGTGCTGGTCCCCGGCATCGCGGCGGCGGTCTGCGGGATCTGGGCGACCTCCGTCTTCGCGCTGCTCGCGGTCCTCGACTACCTGCTCGTGGACAGCCTGTGGCCGCACAAGTACCAGGCGGGCCTGCCCGACTTCATCCTGGTCACCTTCGCCGGGCTGCTGGCGGTGATCGCCTGCGCGGTCCGGGCCGGCGGCGAGCGGCGGATGCTGCACATGCGGGACATCGCCGAGACGACCCGCCGTACCGTGCTGCGCCCGCTGCCGCCGGGCTGGGCGGGGCTGGAACACGCGGAGGTCTACCTCGCCGCGGACACGGTGGCCCGGGTCGGCGGCGACTTCTACGACATCCAGCCCGGCCCGTACGGCACCCGGGTGCTGGTCGGGGACGTGCAGGGCAAGGGGCTGGGCGCGGTGGAGACGGCGGCCGCGCTGCTGGGCACGTTCCGGGAGGCGGGCTACCACGAGAAGGACCTGGCGACGGTGGCCGGCCGGCTGGAGACCCGGATGCTCCGGCACCGCGGTCACGCGGTCGCCCTGGGCCGCGACGACGGCGACCGCTTCGCCACCGCGGTGCTGCTGGGCTTCCCGCCGGGCGAGCCGGCCGCGGTGGAGGTGGTCAACTTCGGCCACGAGCCGCCGCTCGGGGTGCGGCCGTCCCGGGTGCGCGCGCTGCCGCAGGGGGACGGGCTGCCGCTCGGCATGAGCGAACTGGTGACCGGTTCGGGGCCGCCGCCGACCCGCACGATCGTCCTCGCCCCCGACGAGACCCTCCTCGTCACCACCGACGGCGTCACCGAGGCGAGGAACGCGGACGGCGCGTTCTACCCGCTGGCCGAGGAGGTCGTCCGGGCCGCCACCGCCGACCCGGCCCTGCTGGTCGCCCACGTCCGCGACGGCGTGCTCCGGCACACCCGGGGCCGCGTCTCCGACGACACCACGGTCTTCGCGATCCGGCGGACGACGGCGCGCCGACCGGGCACGGACGGCGCGCGAACGATCCCATCCCGCCCCAAACCCCTCTCGTGACCCCCGCTTTGCAGGCGCAGCGGTTAACGTGCTGACGTAAGTGGACCTGGGGACAAGGGGGAGGGCCGATGCCCGGAACCGTGCTGCTGCTCGCGGCCTCGCCGACGGGCAAGGGGTGCCTGGTGGACGCGGCCTCCGTGCTCCCCGTGCTCGCGGCCGTGCCCCCGGCGATACTCTCCGGCACCGACACCGCCAACGTCGTGGAACTCGCCGACCCGCTGGAGCCGCAGGCCGTCCTGACCCGGCTGCGCGCCGCCGCGGCCGCCCCGGGCCCGCTCACCGTGTTCGTCACGGGCCAGCTCCAGCTGGACCGCAGGCAGCGGCTGCCGCATCTGGCGCTGGCCCGGACCACGCCCGCGACCGTCCGCTACACCGGCCTGCCCTGGCACTGGATCCGCGAGGAACTGCGGCTGCGGCCGGCCGGGGCGACCACGCTGGTGCTGGACCTGCACGCCGACCACGAGACCTGGGAGCTGCTGCGCGGCGCCCCGCTGGACTCCGGGCGCAACAACGCGGTCTACGGGCGGATCGCTCCGCCGCCGGCCCGCCGGGAGGTCGCTTCGCCTTCGTACATGAAGGCGGTGGCGACCGTGCTGCGCAGCGGGTACCGGCCGGCGCCGGCGCTGCTGCACCAGCAGGTGCTGGCACGGCTCGGCGCCGAGGCCGCGGACTGTGTGCTGCTCAGCGCCCACACGCCGGACAGCGGGGACCCGCACGAGGCCATCAGCGAGGCCGCGCGCGGCGGCCGGTACGCGGAGGCCGACGGGCTCGCCGCCCGCTGGGAGGAGGCCGCCGCGCGGGCGCACGGACCGGCCTCCGAGGACGCCCTGCACTGGTCCGAGGTGCGGGCGGACCTGGCGATGTTCGCCGGGGACGCGGCCCGCAGCTGCCGGACCTGGCTGACCGTGGCGCACGTCCGGCTGGCCGCCGGACAGCCGGCCGACGCGCCGGCCGTGGAGACGGCCGCGGACCGGGCCCACCACCAGTGGGGGGCCATCAAGGACGCGGCGCGGGCCCGTGAACTGGGACCCGCGCTCGCGGAGTTGAGACTCAGGGTGCCGGGCCGCCGGGAGGGCGCGCTGGAGAACGTCCAGCAGCACCTGCGGCAGCTTCAGACCAACTGAGGGACTAGTTCGTGAAGGTGAAGTACTTCCAGGCGCCGTAGGTCGTGGAGTTGACGGTGTCGCCGGAGGTGCCGTTGATGTAGTCGGAGCGGACCCGGAAGCGCCAGCCGACGTCCTGCTTGTGGTTGCCGGTGATCTCGACCTGGGAGACGCCGCTGGTGGCCAGCGCGAAGTACTTCGAGTCGTCGGCGTACCAGCGGCCCTGGTAGTAGACCTGGAAGTCGAAGCGCTGCGCACGGCCGCTGTAGTACGGCATCTTGGTGGTGAAGCGCGGGTTCTTGGTCTTGTGGAAGAAGGCGTAGGTCTGGCCCCACGACTTCTTCGTCTTGTACTGGCCGCTCGCCGTCATGGAGACGCTGACCTTCGCGCCCACCGAACTGGACACCGACCGCGGCGCCCAGCGCGCGTCACCGGTGAACTTCGCGGTGACCTTGGTGTCGCGCTTGAGGTCCAGGGTGACGGAGAGGTTGCCGTGCGAGTCGACCTTGCCCGACGTGACGAGCTTGTTGGGCTTGTCCGCGCCGAACGGGTCGGCCCAGATCTCCACCGAGCGGTTCTTGTACGTCGTACCGAGGTGGGCGGTGAACTTCACGTCCTGCCCGTACGCGTACACCTTGCCGTTGTTGTTCAGCGTCAGCGTCGGGGTGGCGCGGGAGACGTCCACGGTGTCCTTGGCGGAGGCGGCCGCGTGCTCGCCGTCGCCCGCGTAGGAGACCTGGTACGTCACCTTGCCGCCGGCCGGCGGGGTGTCGGTGAACGAGTAGCCGCCGTCGGCGCGGACGGTGACGGCGGGCAGCGCCTTGCCGTTCGGGGAGTCGAGGTCGGTGCGGGTGACGGCGACCTGGGTGCCGGCGGGCAGCGCGGCGGTCGAGGAGACCGTGCCGGTGACGGTGAGCTGCTTGGCGCGGGCGGCCGTCGCCGGGGCGTTCACCGTGACGGTGGTGGCGGCCCGGCCCGGGGTGTCGTACGCGTGCAGGGTGTACGCGCCCATGCCGTCGTAGGCCACCGCGAACAGGCGGGAGGCGTCCGGCGCCCAGGCCAGCCCGCCGGCGGCGAGCAGGGTGCCGGAGTCGCCGAGGTCGTAGTCGCGGACGGCCTCGCTGCTGCCCGGGTGGAAGATGTAGATGTCCGGGGCGTACGAGGAGTCGGTGCCGCCGGCGACGGTGCCGTCGGGGGCGATGGCGACCGCGTTCGGGTAGTTGGTGCTGGTGTACTTGCCGTCCTCGTTGAGGTCGGAGGTCTTGAACACCTGCTGGTAGTAGGGCGCTCCGCTGGCCACCACGACGTCCTTGCCGTCGGGGGTGACCTGGAGGTCGCCGAGGTTGCTGCCGGCCTCGCGGGTGTAGGCGAGCCGGGTGGCGGTGCCCGACGAGACGTCGTAGGAGGCCAGTTCGACCGGGCTCTGGTCGGGCTCGCCCGCCACCAGGGTGGCGGAGCCGGGTGCCGCGTCCAGGAGCGGCGCCTCGTACCACCGGTCGTCCTGGCCGAGCGTGACCTCGTGCCGGTCGTCGGTCAGGTCGACGGAGCCGATGTCGCCCTGGGTGGCGCCGCCGTAGCCGAACCACAGCCTGCCGCCCGCGAGGGCGACGCTGCGCGGCTTGTCGCCGACCGCGTACCGGGTGGTCTCGGTGTCCGTCGCGGTGTCGACGACGGCGATGGCGTCCAGGTCCTGGACGGCCGCGTAGAGCGTGCCGGAGTCCGCGGACAGCTCCAGGCCCGAGACTCCCGACAGGTTGGCGGTGAGCTGCTTGAGCACGGCGCCCGAGTAGTCGGTGACGACGATCTTGCCGTTGCTCGGGTCGCTGATGAAGATCTGCCGGTGCACGCCGTCGACGACGACGTCACCGGTCGACCTGATCGGCAGCGGCGTGCCGGTGTCGGCGAAGGCCGGTGTGGTGGCGGCCAGCGCCGCGGAGCTGAAGAGGACCGCGAGAGCGGTGGCTGCCGTGACGGAGCGGGTGCGCATACGCACGCTGATTCGAACCCCCCGGATCGAACGAAGTGGGCGTCACGGAGGGCGGCCCGCGCGTGGTGCGTGCGTCGAGGGCCGCGTGTGACGGATGTGAGGAAGACTAGGTCATGCCACTGACAATCAGCACCGGGATTGTCCGCGGCCCGGGACGCGTCAGCGCGGCGCGTGTTCGGCGGTGACCGGCGTGCTGGAACGGGGGGTGTCGTCCGTCGCTCTGGCGGGGCCGGCGTTGGCCGCGGTGATGAGCGCCGCCACGGCGATCACGGCGGCTGCCACACTACGGACGGTCGGGGTCCCCCCGATCGAGCGCAGCCGGGAGTGGGAGAGTGCGGTGGGGCGTGCGGATGTGCGTCCGAGCACGGCGACCTCGCAACGACAGGGGCGGGTTAAGCGTGTTTAATCCGCCGTTTAACCTAGGGGCTGACAGAGCTCAACGGCAAGGGGTCCAGGGGGAGTTGGGGGTGAGTGACAGAATGCAGGAACGGGACGATCCGGAGACCATCGGGCGGCGTGTGCAGCACCTGCGCACCGAACGGGGTCTGACCCAGCGCCAGCTGGCCGAACCGGCCTACACGCCGGCCTACATCTCCACACTGGAGGCGGGCCGGGTACGGGCCTCCGACGAGGCGCTGCGGCACATCGCGGGACGCCTCGGCATCGGCTTCGAGGAGCTGGCCAGCGGGCGCCCCGCCCACCTCGCCACCGACCTCAGGCTGCGCCTCACCGAGGCCCAGCGCACCCTGGCCACCGGCGCGGCCGAGGAGGCCGCCGGCCTCTACGCGGCTCTCCTGGCGGAGGCGGAGGCGCACGGGCTCGCGGTCGAGCAGGCCATGGCGCTGCTCGGGCTGGGTGAGTGCGCCCTGGACACCGGCGAACTGGGCAAGGCCCGGGAGTTCTTCGAGCGCGCCGAGCTGTGGACCGCGCAGGAGCCGCTGCCGGTGCGGGTGCCGGCGATCCGCGGCCGTGCGGTCAGCCACTATCTCGCGGGTGAGCTTCGTTATGCCGTCTACCTCCTGGAGACCACGCTCGACGAGCTGAACCGCGGCGGCCTGCACGACCCCGACGCGCTCCTGCTCCTGTACGCCTCCGCCATCGGCCCGTACATGGACATGGGCGCCCATGCCCGTGCCGCCCAGGCCGCCGAACTCGCCCTCGCGCTCGCCCCGCAGGCCGGAGACCCCGCGCTGATCGCCCGGATGCACCGCTCCGTCGCCCGCACCCTGCTCGCCGAGGGCCGGGCCGCCGAGGCCGACGCCTCGCTGGCCAAGGCCGCCGAGCTGTACCGCCAGCTCCAGCTCCGCACCGAACTCGCCAACTGCCACTGGATGCGCGGGTACGTCTGCGCGCAGAACGGCGAACTGGAGCGCGCGGAAGCGGAGTTGCGGGAAGCTCTCGCGATGCTGTCGGAGACCCGGGCGGCCCTGTACCGCAGCCAGGCGGCCGTGGAACTGGCCGACGTGCTGCACCGCAGGGGCAAGTCCGAGGAGGCCGCCGCGCTGCTGCACGACGTGCTCGGCGACTTCTCCTCCGAGCGCGGCGCGGTGCACGCGGCCGCCGCGCACCGCCTGCTCGGCATCATCGCCGAGGACGCCCGGGAGACCGAGTCCGCCGAGGAGCACTACGTCCGTGCGCTGAGCCTGCTGGAGCGGGCGGGCGCGGCCGGTGACCTGGCGGACCTGTGCCGGCTGCTGGGCGACCTGCTGCGCCGCTCCGGCCGGGTGGAGGCGGCCCTGGACGCGTACCGCACCGGCCTCGGCCACCGCACCGCCCCGGGCACCACCACCCTGGGCCCGGCTCCGGCGCAGCCGCCGCTGTAGGGGCGCCGCACTGGACCGTTCGGCCCAGGGAGCGGCATCCACCGGTGGGCGGGGGGAACCCTCCGCCCATGCAGATCGATCTGACAGGACGTACCGCGCTGGTCACCGGCTCCACGCAGGGCATCGGCGCGGTCATCGCCGAAGGACTCGCCCGGGCCGGCGCCCGGGTGGGCGTCAACGGCCGTGACGAGGGCCGGGTGGCCGAGCGCGTGCGGTCGCTGGCCGAACTCGTGGACCGGGAGCTGCCCTGGGAGGAGGCGCAGCGGACGTTCATGCGCGAGTACCGGCCGCAGTCCCTGCTGCAACGCCTGATCGAGCCGGAGGAGATCGCCCACATGGTCGTCTACCTCAGCTCCCAGCAGGCGTCGGCGACCACCGGCGGCGCCCTGCGGGTGGACGGCGGCTACGTCGACGCGATCCTGCCCTGACGGGCCCTAGGCCTGGGCCCTTCCCTGTTCGCGGACCTGGGCGAGGCGCTGGACGCCGATGTCCAGGGTCTCCTCGGTGGTGCGGTCCGGGAGGGTGCCGAGGGCGCCCGCGGTGAGGACGATCGCGTCGTCGCCGACGCGGACGACGGCGATGTCCACGGTGAGGGTGGTGGGGTCGTCGTCCGTCGACGGCTGGGTGGTGAGGGTGGCCCGCAGCCCCTGCCGGGCCTCGCCGACGGCGGAGAGACCGGAGTCGGCGACCTCGACGGTCTCGGTCCCGGCCGCGGTCGTCCGCGCGCTGAACTGCCCGCAGGTGCCGGGCACCGCCCGCAGCCAGGCCAGCGTCCGGTCCACGTCGGCGGCGCGGCTCGCGTAGACCTGGTAGCGGAGCTGGGCGTCGTCGTCGCCGTCGTCGAGGACGGCGACGGCGTGCGGGCCGGCCGGTTCGAGCAGTTCGTCGGCGTACAGGGCGTCGAGCAGGCGCTGGCAGTCGGGCTGTGCGGTGCCGGCCTTGAGGAGTCCGTCGTGCCAGGTGGCGGTGGAGTCGCCCGCCGTCCACGGCACCCCGAGGTCGGCCGCCTCGATCAGCGCGGCCTGCGCCTGGTCGGGGGTGAGCGCCGGGACGCCGGGCGAGGCGGCCGGGCTGGCGGGCGCGGGGCGCTCCGCCGCGGTCGCGTTCGACGCCGGGGAGGCCCCCGCGGCGGGCGGCTCGGGCGGCCGGGCCGCCGTGCAGGCGCCGGAGGCGAGCAGTCCGGCGACGGCGAGACCGGAGGCGACGATTCTCATGGCGGGGCCTCTTCGGTGACAGGAGTGGTGGACGCGTGAGATCACGCCATCACCCCTGCCGCCCGCCCACCACCGCTCCGGTCCGTCCGGGTGAGTCGTGCCGCCACCCGTGCCGTGGGGCCGTCGGCGGCCGGTCGTAGAGTCGGGCCGACGGAAGGAGTCCCCGTGACCGCTCAGCCCATCCCCGTCGTCATCGACTGCGACACCGGGGTCGACGACGCCCTCGCCCTGCTGTTCGCCGTACGGCATCCGGGCATCGACCTGCGGGCCGTCACCTGCGTGGCCGGGAACACGGACGTGGACGGGGTGGTCCGCAACACGCTGACCGTGCTGGAACGGGCCGGGGCCGGGGACGTACCGGTCGCCCGGGGTGCCGAGCGGCCGCTGATCGAGGCGGCCCGGTCGGCCCGGCACGTGCACGGCACGGACGGCATGGGCGACCTGGGACTGCCCGCGCCCGCCCGCCGCCCCGCCGACGTCGACGCCGTCACGCTGCTGCGCCGCGAGATCCTCGCCTCGCCCCGCCCGGTCACCCTCGTCCCGACCGCGCCGCTCACCAACATCGCCCTGCTGCTGCGCACCCACCCCGAGGTCACCCGCAACATCGAGCGGATCGTCTTCATGGGCGGCGCGGTCGCCACCGGGAACGCCACTGCGGTGGCCGAGTTCAACGTCTGGCACGACCCGGAGGCCGCCGCCGTCCTGCTCACGGCCGGCGTTCCGATCACCATGTACGGCCTGGACGTCTTCCAGCGGGTCGTGGTGCCGGGCGCGGACGTCCGCAGGCTGCGCGCGAGCACGGAACCCGGTGCCCGGCTCGCCGGTGACCTGCTGGCCCACCGGCCCGCCGCACCCGACCCGGACGGCGACGACCCGGACGGCGGTCTCGGTGACGCGGGCGCGGTCTGTGCCGTCGCCGACCCGGGCGGGCTGACCACCCGGCTGCTGCCGGTCGAGGTCTCCCTGGCCCCGGGACCGACCCGGGGCCAGACCGTCGTCGACCGCAGGCCGCGGCCGGGCGAGGCGGAGATCCACGGCGCCGGCCGTGAACCGGCCCTGGTGGACGTGGCCCTGGACGTGGACGTGGCCCGCTACGTGAAGCTGTACCTGGAGACCGTCACCGCCTAGGCCGTGCCCTGTGCCGTCCTGCCGTGGCCTGTCCGGCCGGACGGTGACGCCCGGCGGCGGTGCCCCGGACGCGGACGCCCCGGCCGTCGTGGACGGCCGGGGCGTACGGGGTCAGGCGCGGGTGGCCCTGCGGCGCCGGGTGGCGACGACGATCGCCGCGCCGCCGGCCAGCAGCACGGCCGCGCCGCCGGCGACGAGCGGGGTGCTGGAGTCGGCGCCGGTGTGGGCCAGGTCGCCGCCACCGCCGGAGTTCGTGCTCGGGGCGGGCGCGGGGGCGGTCGTCGACTCGGAGGCGGAGGCCGACGGGGTGGCCGTGCCGGTCGACTCGCTCGCCGAGGGCGAGGGGAGCTGCGAGGCCGGCGGGGTGGTCGCGCCGGCCGGGGTCGACTCCGACGCGGACGGCGAGGGGGACGAGGACGGGGACGGCGAGGCGGACTCGCCGGTCGCGCAGTCCTTCGTGCCGCCGTTCCAGGACGCGATCAGCTTGTCCTTGATGACCGCGTGGTCCGGGCCGGCCGGCAGGTCGCCGTGGACGAAGCCGTCGTTCGCGTCGGTCCTGCCGTCGAACTTGACCGCGCCCCGGTACAGGTCGATCTGCGCGAAGCAGCCGGCGTCCGGGACGGCGATGTCGAGGGAGTCGCTCTGGCCCTGCTTGACCGTCACCGAGTCGAAGTCCACGAAGACCTGCTGCCCGGAGGTGGCGAAGGTGGCGCCGTGGGCCAGGTAGGAGGCGAGCGAGGCGGTGCAGCTCGCGGCGCCGGCGGCGGCCCGCACCTTGATGTGCACCTTGCCGTCGGCGGAGACCTTCAGGTTCTGGTCGTCGACCTTCACCGAGTCGAAGAAGTCCGTGCCGTCGACCGAGAACTGGCACTTGTCGGTGCCGGTCTCGGTGCCGGCTCCGGTGCCGGGGCTGTAGTGGCCGCCGGACTTCCAGCCGTCACCGCCCGGGGCGCCGCCGTGCGCGAAGGCGCCGGAGGCCCCGGCGACGGAGGCGGCGCACAGGGCGAACGACGCGAGGCCCGTCCCCAGCAGGCGGTGCGCGGTGAGCTGTCTGGCTATGGACATGGATATCCCGTCGTGGATCTCGCGAGGAGGGCAGCGGAGGCTGCGGGAGGCGAAGAGACACCAGGCTCACTGGTCACATGCGCCACGGTGTGGGGCCATGGTCGTGCGACGCGGTGAGACCTGTCAACCTGCGGTGGGACAAGGGGTGTTCGGCGCTCGTCACAACTCCCACACACAGGGAATGATCCCCTCCGGGCGGTGCGAAGGTTCGCTTTCCCGGCACAGTGGACAGACTTGTTCTCGGTTTTCCCGCTCGGATTCCGTCCCCGCCGAAAGGAACGCGCGTGGCCGACCTCTCCTCCCGCGACCCCGACTGGTGGCGCCAGGCCGTGATCTACCAGGTGTATCCGCGCAGCTTCGCCGACGCGGACGGCGACGGGCTCGGTGACCTGCGGGGCATCACCCAGCGCCTCTCCCACCTGGGCACGCTCGGCGTGGACGCGCTGTGGCTCAGCCCGTTCTACCCGTCGGAACTGGCCGACGGCGGCTACGACGTCGCCGACCACCGGGACGTCGACCCGCGCCTGGGCACCCTGGACGACTTCGACGCGATGGCCGCCGAGGCGCACCGGCTGGGCCTGAAGGTGATCGTCGACATCGTCCCGAACCACACCTCGCGCCTGCACCCCTGGTTCCAGGAGGCCCTGCTCGCCGGTCCCGGCTCGGCGGCCCGCGACCGCTACGTCTTCCGGCCGGGACGCGGCGAGCACGGCGAACTCCCGCCCACGGACTGGCGGTCGGTGTTCGGCGGCAGCGCCTGGCAGCGGGTCCCGGACGGCGAGTGGTACCTGCATCTCTTCGCGCCCGAGCAGCCGGACCTGAACTGGGACCACGAGGAGGTCCGCGCCGACTTCCGCACCACCCTGCGGTTCTGGTCGGACCGGGGCGTCGACGGCTTCCGCGTCGACGTGGCGCACGCCCTGGTGAAGGACCTCGCGGAGCCGCTGCGGGACGTGGCGGAGTTCGGCGCGACCGGCGAGGAGGCGCTGGAGCGGGTGCCGCCCGGCACCCACCCCTACTGGGACCGCGACGGGGTGCACGAGATCTTCCGGGACTGGCGCCGCATCTTCGACACCTACACCCCGCCGCGCACCGCCGTCGCCGAGGCCTGGGTGCCGGGCGCCCGCCGGGTCCTGTACGCCCGCCCGGACGAACTCGGGCAGGCCTTCAACTTCGAGTACCTGCAGACCCCGTGGGACGCGGACGCGCTGCGCGAGGCCATCACCGGCTCGCTGGCCACCGCCCACGCGGCCGGCGCCTCCGCCACCTGGGTGCTCTCCAACCACGACGTCGTACGGCACGCGTCCCGGCTGATGCTGCCGCCGGGCACGGACGAGAACGCGTGGCTGCTGTCCGGCGGCCGGGCGCCGGAGACCGATGCCGCTCACGGCCTCCGCCGGGCCCGCGCCGCCACCCTGCTGATGCTGGCGCTGCCCGGTTCGTCGTACGTCTACCAGGGGGAGGAACTCGGCCTGCCCGAGGTGGCTGACCTGCCCGAGGGCGTCCTCCAGGACCCGGTCTGGGAGCAGACGGGCCATGCCCGCAAGGGCCGTGACGGCTGCCGGGTGCCGCTGCCGTGGACGGCGGACGGCCCGTCGTACGGCTTCGGGTCCGGCGGTGCCTGGCTGCCGCAGCCGGCGTGGTTCGGCTCGTACGCCGTCGCGGCCCAGGCCGGTACGGCGGGCTCCACCCTGGAGCTCTACCGCACCGCCCTGCGGCTGCGCCGCAAGCTGATCGAGGGCGAGACGCTGGCCTGGGCCGAGGCACCGCCCGGAGTGCTGCACTTCGCCCGGTCGGACGGCTGGCGGTGCGTCACGAACGTGTCGGACGCCCCGGTGCCGCTGCCGCCGGGCGAAGTGCTGCTGGCCAGCGTGCCGCTGCCGCTGGACGGCACGCTGCCGCCCGACACCACGGTGTGGCTGGGCGCCTGACGAGGCTCAGCCGGCGGTGGGGCTGGCGCCCGGGGTCACGTTCACCCCGGCGGTGGGGCCGGTGCCGTCCCCCGATCCCGCTCCGGTGCCGACCCCGGCGCCGGAGCCGGTGAAGCCCTTCTCGCCGGGCAGGGCGGGCGGGTTGGTGGTGCTGTTGACCGGCGGGGTGAGGACGACCTGCGGCTGGCCCCCGTCCGGAGGCGGCGGGGTCAGGTCGGTGGCGGGCAGCTTCGGCGGGGTCGTCTCCTGGAAGAGGACCGACGGGAAGTCGACCAGTCCGGTCTGCTCCATCACCGTGATGTGGTCGAGGACCGTGGAGTTGGCCTGGTCGGCCAGGATCCGCACCAGGGTGTTGCGGGTGGTGGAGCGGATCTTGGCGATGGTGTTGAAGATCGACCCGTGCGTGACGCGCAGGATGTTCGCGAAGTCCGTGTCGAACTTCTTGCCGGAGTCCGCGGTCAGGGTGTTGACGAACCCCTGCTGCTGCGGGGAGGGCAGGTTCGGGATGGCGATGTTGAGCATCGGCGCGATCTTGCGGCAGCTGGCGTCCAGCGCCGCGTGACCGTCGATCAGGTGCTTGCTCGCGGTGATGACCGCCTGGCTCTGGCCCTTCTTCAGGCCGAGCTGTCCCACCGGGTACTCCCACAGCCCGGCCGCGCGCACCTTCACCACGAAGTCGCGGTCGCCCTCGGTCAGGGGCCCCCACTGGGTGTTGGCGATCACTCGGTTGGTGTCGCTGGATACGGTGTTCACGCCCAGCATGCTCGGGTAGGCGAGTGCCACGAGAGTGATGCTCAGCGCTCCGCCCACGAAGAGCGTTCCCGTCGCGTTCCGCGAAAAGCGCACCGGTGCCTCCTGCCGGTCAGGGGTCCCGCGCAGGGGCGGGGTAGGTCACGGGTGGATACGGATGCGGGACGCGTCGGAAACCTTTTGGTTTGGCAAAGAACGTGTGAGGGCTTGGCCAGACCGGAGCGCCGTCTTCCCATGTCTTGCCCAGGGGGAGGGCATGACTTCCTCTGGCGAATGTGGCCATGACAAAGGCGGGCCTAGCTTCGCCGTATGCCCCCACAGCCCCCCTCCCCGCGCCTCCCCCGCGGCGCCGCTCCCGGCCGGGGCCCCGGCCCGGGCCGCGCCGCGCTGCCCGTCCTTCCGTACCGCAAGCCCACCAAGGGCCGTGACTACTGGGTCTTCGACGACGTCCTGCCGGACGTGGACGCCGTGCGCGAGCGCTGCCTGGCCAAGGACGACTGGGTCCAGGGATACCCGTACACCTCGGAGACCTGGCCGGGACTGCGCACCATGCCCGGCCTGGAGCCCGCCGAACTCGACGTCGTGGAGGGCCTGGTACGGCAGGCGACCGGCGCCGGGCGGCTGTGGGTGCAGCGGGCGCCCGGCGGCGGCACCCTCAACCACAACTGCGTCCAGGTCGTCGGCGAGGGCGAGAGCGAGCCGCGCCCGCACACCGACTCACGGGCGCTGTGCCGGTACGCGGCGGTGCTCTACCTCAACCCCGGCGTCGCCAAGGACTGCGGCACCGCGTTCTACCGCCAGTCGCTGCCCGGCGGCCGGCTCGGCGGCAACATCGTCCAGGCCCCGCACAACAACCTCGTGGAGGCGCTCGGGACCCGGTTCGTGCCGGGCGACCACTTCGAGGAGGACGTCCGGGTCCCGCACAGGTACAACCGGCTGCTCCTCTACAACGCCAATCTCGTGCACAGCGCGACCGGTTACGCGGGCAGGGCGCTGGCGGAGAAGCGCATGACGGCGGTGTTCTTCTGGATGGCGTGACGTCCTGGGGGACGCGGCCCGCCGCGGTCCGTAACGGCGGGCGTGACACGACCACGACGGTCCCGTGACGGCCGGCCCCGAACTTCGCCGTCCGGGGCCGCATCGAAAGAGGTGTCCGGCAGAGAGCCGGGAGGAACACACCGCTGGGGGACCCCATGTCGAACCGCCGCCGCAACCTCCGCAGGACCGCCGCCGCCCTGGCCGGCGCCGCCGCGCTGATGGCCGCGCTGACCGCGTGCGACGGCACCGCGTCCGGCTCCGTCACCTCCGACGGGGGTACGGCCGCCCCGGCGGCGGGCGACTCGGCGAACGGCACGGCGGGTTCCGCCGGCTCCACGGGCCCGGCGAACCCGACCGGGTCCGGCGGATCCGCCGGCTCGGGTGGCGGTGCCGGTTCCGGGGCCGCGCCGGCCGGGAACACCAGCGGGTCGGGCCGCGGCACGGGCGGGAGCACGGGTGCGGCCGCCTCGGGCGGTTCGGCGGCCGGCGGCTCCTCGACCGCCGCCTGCCAGGCGTCCGGGCTCGGCTACTCCTGGGCGGACACCGGCAGCGGCAGCGGCCAGAAGCACGCCGTCGTGGCGCTCACCAACAAGAGCGGCCGCACCTGCACGCTCTACGGCTTCCCCGGCGTCGACCTGGTCGACGGCGGCCGGCAGTGGTCGCTGCGGCGCACCGACGCCACCCCGCGGCGGGTCACCCTGGCGAGCGGCGCCGCCGCCCACTTCACCCTCACCTACCTGCCGTCCGACGCGGGCGACTCCACCGCCTTCACGCCGACCACGGTCGTCATCACCGCGCCGGACCAGCGCACCTCCTACGACCTGCCCTGGCACGGCGGTCCCGTGGTGCTCCAGGACGGCGCGACCCACCCGGGGACGTACGTCGGCCCGGTCGGCCGGTGACCGCCGGGGCTGCGGGGCCCCGCTTCACCCGTTCGGCGTAACCCCCGTGGTGCGGTGCCGAGGGCGGCCGGATCGTCGTACCCATGACACAGCAGACGCATCCGGCGCCGGCACCGGCGCCCGCACCGCACAGCGGCTGGGCCACCGGCGGGGTGGTCTTCGCGGGGGTCCTCCTGCTGATGAACGGCATCTTCGCCATCCTGCAGGGCATCTCCGCCATCGCCACCGACGACGTGTACACCCGCATCCACAACTACGTGTACAAGATCAACCTGACCGGCTGGGGCTGGATCCTGGTGATCCTGGGCGCACTCGGCGTCATCGCCGGCGCCGCCCTCCTCAAGGGCGCTCCCGGCTGGGCCCGCGGCGTCGGCATCTTCCTGGCCGCGCTGAGCATGGTCGCCCAGTTCCTCTTCCTGCCCTACGCCCCCCTCTGGGCCCTCATCATGATCGGCATCGACTTCTTCGTGATCTGGGCACTGGCCCTGTACCGCCCCGAACACCCCGCACACGCCTGACTCCCGGTCATCGTGGGGCGCGGACACGGCGGAAGCCGGTCTCACCGGTGCAGCCGCCGGACCCCCGGCGGACGACTCGGCGCCGTACGCGGCGCCCTGCCGACGCCCGGCGTCCGGCGTCCGGCGTCCGGCGTCCGGCCAGCGATAATCGCCTCATGGCACCCCCCACCCCCGCCGAACTCCCCCTCCTGGCCGGGGCCGTCGCGTGAGCGCTGGTCTTTCCGAGCCGCACCGGCGTCTGCTGACCGGGCTGTTGTCCGCCGGGGCCGCCTATCCGCTGGCCCTGACCGGTGACTACGCGGCCCTGGCGCACGGCCTGTTGGACCGGCCCGGCCGCACGCTGGAGGTCGCGACCCAGCATCCGGCACCGATGCGGACGATCGCCGAGACGGTCGCCGCGGTCCTGCGCGACCAGGGCTGGCAGGTGAGCAGACGTGAGACGGACCCGCTCTCCGCGCGGCTGATCGTCACCGACGCGGTGTCCGAGGAGGCCGTCGAGGTCGATCTCCTCAAGGAGGCCCTGTGGCATCCGCCGGTCCGTACGGAACTCGGCCTGACCCTGTCCCTGGAGGACACCGTCGGCATGCGGGTCTGGGCGCTGACCGACCGCGGCCTGCCCCGTGACCTCCTCGTCGTGCACGCGGCGGCGGACCGCTGGAGCCTGCCCGACCTGGAGGACCTCGGCCGCCGCCACGCCCGCGACACCTTCGACCTCACCGACCTCCAGTCCCGCCTGACCGGCGCCGACTGGATCGACGACCGGCAGTTCACCGCGTACGGCCTGGACGAGCGGGCGGTCGCGGACCTCCGGCTCTGGGCCCAGGCCTGGGCGGACGACATCGCGGAACGCCTGATGGAGGCGCGGCCGCCGGAGGAATGACCCCCGCGCCCGGCACCTACCCGGGCCCGCCGGGAGGCCCGTTCCCCGGCTTTGGCGACGCCAGGAACTCCACCACCGCCAGGGCGGCCAGCAGGCACAGGGTGATGCCGACGACCACCCAGCCGGTGGGGTAGGACCACAGGAGCCAGACCACCAGGGCCACGGCGACCAGCAGCCCGCCGATCCAGGCGTGATGGCGGCGGACGAAGGGGCCGACCGGGCCGGTCCGCAGACCGGCCCGGTCGGCGGTGGTCCGCACCGCGCCGATCCCGGCCGACCACAGCCGTCGTACCAGCCCGGCGTACCGGCCGGGACCGGTGAGCCAGGCGCCGAGCGCGACCACCACGGCCACGGCCACGACCATCCGCACGGTGGTCCGCAGGAAGTGGACCAGCGCGTCGTAGACGGCCCCGGCCGCGGCCGGGGAGACGTCGGCGGGCAGCCGGTCCAGGTAGAGCGTGCGGAACACGCTCAGCCCGACGCCGAGGAGCCCGGTGGCGACCGCGACCCCCGCACAGCCCGCGACCAGCGCGCGGCGGCGCCGGACGCAGAGCAGCACACCGGCGGCGATCAGCAGGACGGCCAGCACCGGCAGCCAGTTGCCCGCGAGTTGCAGCAGCCGCAGGTACGTCCGGTACCGGGCGATCCGGTCGGACCGCACGAGGGTGAAGTCGGTGTGCACGGCGGGAATGTGCTCGGCGGGGGTCAGGCCAGCGTCGACGAGCCGCTGTTTCACCTGGTCCACGAGAGGGCCGAGGTCGAGGGTGACGGTGTCGTCCGTCAGCCGGACCGCACCGCCGCCGCTGCCGGTGAGGGCCTTGTCCAGGCTGCTGTGGATCCGACGGTTGGCGTCCGTCCAGACGGTCTTGAAGGCGTCCGACGCGGCGGCCTTGCGGGCCTCGTCGCGGACGAAGTCGCGAACGGCCCCTTCGAGCGCGCCGCCCAGCCTGCCGCCGAGCGCCTGCTGCAGCCGGGGCCGGTCCGCCGGGGTCACGTCGGCGAGCAGCGCGGGCAGGTCGAGGCGGCTCATCAGCGCGTCGGTGGCCCGGTCCGCGACCGCGTCCTGCACGGCGGGGTTCGAGGCGAGCGGCTCGACGGTGGCGACGTAGCGGCCGGTGTCGCCCACCACGTCGGCGGCCCACGCGGCGACGACGGCGAGCGGGGCGAGGAGACAGCCGAGGACGACGAGGACGGCGCCGAGCAGGGACCGGCCCCGATGCCGTGAGGACCGCCGCGCCCGCTCGTCCTCCAGCGCCGACAGCCGTCCCCGCAGTTCCTCCCACTCGGCCCGCTCGGACCCGGCGTCCGCCATCCGTGCCTCCTCGTCGCCGACGACCGGGCCGCGTGCGGCCTTGCCGGACGGCGGATCGGACACGGTGGCCGCGACCACCGCCACCCTCACCCGGAGCGCCCGCGCCGACGAGCCCACGACGGCCGTACGGGTGACGCGGCACCCGTCACCGGCCTGGCTGCCGCGCCCGCTCCGCGTTCCGGGTCCGCAGGTACGACCAGCCCTCCGCGCCGAAGCCGGCGAGGACCAGTACGGCCCCCGCCCAGAACAGCGGCAGGCCGGCCCACCGTCCCGCACCGAGCAGGGCCAGATCGACGCCGAGGACCGGCAGGACGACCGAAGCCGCGTCCCACCACCGCCCCTTGCGGGCCTTGACGACGGCAGAGGCCGCCGCGAGCACGGACACCGCGGCCATCGCCGCGATCAGTATGGGCATGACGGCAGTGTGGCCTGCGGTCTCCCCGGCCGGAACACGTGTGAAGCCGGCGGCGGCGCGGTACGGAGCTACGTACGACCTCGTCGCGCCGGCCGTCAGGAGTCACGCCGTGAGCAGTATCGCCATCGTGGGAGCCGGGCCGGGGCTGGGGGCCGCCGTCGCCCGGCGGTTCGGGCGGGAAGGGCACGGCGTCGCGCTGCTCGCCCGCGACGCGGACCGGCTCGCCGCGATGGCCGCGGAGCTGGCCGGTCTCGGTGTCGAGGCCCGCGGATACCCGTGCGACGTACGGGATCCGCTCGCCCTCGCCGGCGCCCTGGAGCGGGCGGCCGAGGAGCTGGGGACCGTCGAGATCCTGCAGTACAGCCCGGTGCCGCAGCGGGACTTCATGCGTCCCGTCCTGGAGACCACCCACGCGGACCTGGTCGGGCCGGTCGAGTTCTCGGTGTACGGACCCGTCGCCGCGGTGCGGCAGGTGCTGCCGGGGATGCGGGAACTGGGCCGCGGGACCGTCCTCCTGGTCAACGGCGGTACGGCCGTCATTCCGCACCCGGACCGCGCCGGCACCTCCGTCGCCTTCGCCGCCGAGAGCGCCTACGGGCACCTGCTGCACGACGCCCTCGCCGGCGAGGGCGTCCACGTGGCGCAACTGGTGATTCCCGGGGCCATCGTCGAGGGACACGCCCGCAAGGATCCCGCCGTGCTCGCCGACACGCTCTGGGCGATCCACCGCGACCGGCACGGCTTCCGGCACTACGCCGACGACCTCGACGGATAGCGCGCCGGGGGAGGTTCCGCCGGGCGCAACGGGCGAATCTGCGCGAACATCATTTGTGGGTCGTCACGGTGTTCGGCCCGATTGCTCCCCTCAGGGAGCCAGCGATGGCTAAAGGGGGCCAGCGATGGCTGTGGAAATACCTCCTCTCCTCAAGCCCTCCCGGCTCAGAAGCCGTGGAGGCCTGCTCGGTGAGTGCCTGGCAGAGTTCCTCGGGACCTTCGTCATCATCGCGTTCGGAGCGGGTTCCGTCGCGATGGCGGTGGCCGCGCTGCCGGGCTCGGGCCGGGCGGAGACGCCCACGACGATCTTCCTGGCCGCCGGTGACTGGCTCCTGATCGCGTGGGGCTGGGGCCTGGCGGTGACCTTCGCCATCTACGTGGCCGGCGGGGTCAGCGGCGCCCATCTGAACCCGGCGGTGACGCTCGCGTTCGCCGTGCGCCGCAGGTTCCCGTGGGCGAAGGTGGTGCCCTACTGGGCGGCACAGGTCCTCGGCGCCTTCGCCGGGGCCGCGTTGGTCTTCCTCGTCTACCACGACGCCATCAACGCGTTCGACGCCGCGTCGAAGCCACCGAAGGTGGGCGGGCACACCGAGGCCACCTTCTCCATCTTCGCCACCTTCCCCGCGCCGTACTTCCACGGCGGGATCTGGGGGCCGCTGATCGACCAGATCGTGGGCACCGCGTTCCTGGTCATGTTCGTCGTCGCGGTCATAGACCTGCGCAACACGGCCGTCGGGTCCAACCTGGGCCCGTTCGTCATCGGCCTGGCGGTCACCGCCATCGGCATGTCCTACGGCGCGAACGCCGGCTACGCCATCAACCCGGCCCGCGACTTCGGGCCGCGGGTGCTCACCTGGCTGGCCGGGTGGAAGAGCCTCGCGTTCCCGGGGAACGGGGCCGGATTCACCGGCTACTGGTGGATCCCGATCGTCGGCCCGCTGGTCGGCGGCGTGATCGGGGTGCTGATCTACGACCTGTTCATCGGTGACGTCCTGTACGCCCGGCTCGAGCGCGGCCAGGTGCCGGAGCCGGGTCGGACCCGCCCGACCACGGACGAGCCGTAGCCGGAGCGGAAGCCCGGTCCGCGGCGGGGCGTGCGGCGTCCGGCGGGGCGTGAAAGGAGCGCTCGGGCGTCTCCCGCGGGCGGTGACGGTGGAGACTCGTCGGGCAAGCACCGCCATCCACCTCTGGAGACGACGCCATGAGCATCAGCCCTCTGTCGGCCGGACTGACCGGGAAGCTCCCCGAACTGCGGGCGCTGTACGAGGATCTGCACGCGCATCCGGAGCTGTCCTTCGAGGAGGAGCGGACCGCGGCCGTGGTCGCGGGGCGGCTGCGGGACCAGGGCTGGGAGGTCACCGAGCGGGTCGGCGGCACCGGAGTGGTCGGGGTGCTGGCCAACGGTGACGGCCCGGTCGTGCTGCTGCGGGCCGACATGGACGCGCTGCCGGTGCGGGAGGAGACCGGGCTGCCGTACGCCTCGGGGAACGACGGGGTGATGCACGCGTGCGGGCACGACATGCACGTCACCTGGCTGCTGGGGGCGACCGACCGGCTGGCGGCGGTGCGGGAGGCCTGGCGCGGGACGGTGGTGGCGGTGTTCCAGCCGGCCGAGGAGGTGGGCGGCGCGCCGAAGATGCTCGCCGACGGGTTCGCCGAGCGGTTCCCGCGGCCGGACGTGTGCCTGGCCCAGCACGTGGCCGCCGCGCCCGCCGGGCTGGTCGGAACCCGGGCGGGTGCGCTGATGGCGGGCGCGGACAGTCTGCGGGTCACGCTGTTCGGGCGGGGCGGGCACGGATCCACGCCGGAGGCCACCGTCGACCCGGTGGTCATGGCGGCGGCCGTGGTGATGCGGTTGCAGACGGTCGTCTCCCGCGAGGTCGGCGCGGGCCGGCAGGCCGTGGTCACGGTCGGCTCGATCCACGGCGGCACCAAGGAGAACATCATCCCGGACACCGTCGAGCTGAAGATCAGCGTACGGTCGACCACGGCGGCCGTACGGGAACGGGTGCTGGCGGCGGTCGAGCGGATCATCCGCGCCGAGGCGGCCGCCTCCGCCGCGCCGCGGGAACCGGAGATCGTCCCCGTCGACTCCTTCCCGGTCACCCACAACGACCCCGCCGCCACCGAGGCCGTACAGGCCGCGCTGGCCGCCGAGTTCCCGGGTCTCACCTTCGAGCTGACCTCGCCGGTCCCCAACAGCGAGGACTTCGGCGCCTTCGGCACGGCCCTCGGGGTCCCCTCGGTGTTCTGGTTCGTCGGCGGCACCGGCCACCAGCTCTTCGCGGACGTCGACCTGGAGGCCCTGGTCCGCGACGGCATCCCGCCGCAGATCCCCTCCAACCACTCCCCGCACTTCGCACCCGTCCAGGAACCCACCCTGGAGACGGGCGTCCGGGCCCTGCTCGCGGCGGCCGGCCACTGGCTGGCGCCCTGACCCCGGCCCCGGGGGCGACCGCTACCCGCGCCGGGCGCCCTGCTCCAGCGCCGGGCGCAGGTCGGCCCGCCGCCGGATGCCCAGCTTCTTGTACGTGTGCGTGAGATGGGTCTCGACGGTACGGCGGGCCAGGTGGAGCAGGGCCGCGATCTCCCCGTTGGTGCGTCCCTCGGCGGCGAGTTCGGCGATCCGGCGCTCGCTGCCGGTCAGGGAGCCGGCGCCGGTCCGGCGCCGGGGGGAGCGGGCGCCGCCCTTGCGCAGCAGCTCCTCGGCCAGCTCCGCCAGCCGTACGGCACCGAGCCGTTCGGCGTGTTCCACGGCCTCCCGCAGGCGGTCCCGGGCCCGCGCGGCCTCGCCCGCGGCGGTCAGCTGGCGGCCCAGGGCGAGCAGCGCGCGGGCCGGTTCCGTACCGGCGGGGCCGCCGTCGCGCAGCACCGCCACGGCCTCTTCGGTGAGTTCGAGGCCGCGGCGGCCGCCCGTCGCGGTGCCGAGAACGCGCAGGGCCCGGCCCACCGTGCGCGGGGTGTCCCAGATCCGGGCCAGCCGCAGTTCCTCCTCGGCCAGCGCGATGGCTTCGAGAGGACGGCCCAGGGCCAGCCGGCACTCGGCGGCGGCCGTCCGCCAGGGGGTGACCACGGGGCTGTGGACCTCGCGGGCCGACTGGCGGCGGCCGCATTCCAGGAAGTCGTGCAGCGCCGCCGCCGGATCGCCGTCGGCGGCCCGCACCACTCCCCGTGCGTACAGGTACCGGTTCAGCTCCCAGGAGTCCGCCGCCTCCCGCAGGTCGAGCCCGGCCACCAGCTGTGCGGCCTGTGCGGTGCGGCCGGTCTCCACCAGGGCGACCAGGATGTGCGCGTGGGCGTTGCCGGGGGTGACCGACTCCGGCGCGGCCACCGGGTCCGTGAAGTCGGCGCGGGCCGCGGCGATGTCCCACCGGCTGTTGATCAGGGCCTGGTGCATGGGGTGCAGCAGGTCCGGGCGCTGTCCGGCGAGGCCGCGGTCCACCAGCCGGGCGGCCTCGTCGAGTTCGTCGGCCCACTGGGCGACCGTCGCCGCGGTGCCGACGAGGAACGGTTCGGTGAGCGGGTCGGTGGGCTCGGCGAGCAGCGCGCGCAGCCGCCGCATGGCGTCCCGGGCCGAGGTGAGGCCCGCGGAGGCCGCGTGCCGCACCAGCAGGGCCTGTCCGGCGGAGCCGACCAGCTCGGGGGAGCGCTCGGCGGTCTCGGACAGCCGGCGGTAAACCTCCTGCCGGATCTCCTGGTCCTGGTCGGAGAGGAGGACGGTGGCGGTGTGCAGGGTGCGCACCAGGTCGGGGTGGTCGTTCAGTTCGCCGTCCACGGACCGCAGCACCTCGACGGCCCTGCGGGTCCGGCCCCGGCCGGTGAGCGCGGTGCCGAGGGCGACGGCCGCCCGGACCCGGTCCTGCGGGGGCGCGGGCAGCCGGACCGCCTCGGCGAGCCGCGGGATCGCCGCGGAGGAGCGCGGCGCCGCGTACTCCAGCGAGCCCAGTTCGGTCAGCAGCCGCTGCCGGCGGTCGTCGGACAGGGGTTCGTCCAGGGCCCGGCGCAGATAGCCGACCGCGTCCTCGGCCCGGTCGTCGAAGAGGGCGAGCGCGGCGGCGTCCTGGAGCAGGGACACCGCCCAGGGCGCGGTCACCGGTCCGGTCGCGAGCAGCTGCCGGGCCACGCTCTCGGCGGGCGCGTCGTGACGGAGCATCGCCTCGGCGACCGCCCGGTGCACGGCCCGGCGGCGGGCCGCGGGCACACCGGCGAGGACGGCGTCGCGCAGCAGCGGGTGCGGGTAGCGCGGACGGCAGTCCGGGCCGGGGGTGAGCAGCCCGAGGTTGGTCATGGCGGTGAGCCACCCGGCCACCCGCGTCGGATCGGCGCCGGTCAGTTCGGCGAGCAGCGGCGTGATGTCGACGTCGGGCAGCGCGGCACCGGCGTTCTCCTCCAGGACGGCGAGGGCACGGGCCACCTCGGCGGTGGCCGGTCCGGCACTGTCCAGCCACCAGCGCACGGCGCCCGGGTAGGCGCCCGGGTACAGGGCGGCGGTGGCGGTAGGCACCGCGGGGTGCCGGGCCTCGCGCAGGTCGTCCAGCAGGGCGCGCAGGAGCAGCGGGCTGCCGGCGGCGGCCCGCACGCAGTCCTCGACCCAGGTCCGGTCCGCGCCGGGGAAGGCGTCACGGACCCGGTCGGCCGCGGCCTCCGGGGTGAGCGGGGCGAGGGTGTGGGTGCGGACGAGGGCCGGCGGGAGGGTGTGGGCGAAGCCGGGGGCGGGCGGGTCCAGGTCGTACTGGCTGCGTTCGCCGACGACCAGGAGGATGGGTAAGCGGTCGATGTGCCGGGCGGACTCCACGAGCCAGCGGCGGGAGGGGCCGTCCGCCAGGTGCACGTCGTCCACGGCGACGAGCAGCGGCGAGTCCTCGGCGTAGGCGCGCAGCACCCGCCACAGCCCCGCGGCGGTCGCCCGCTCGTCGCCGTCCACCGCGAGGTCGGCGAACTCCGGCACCGGTCCGAGGAGTTGCAGGACGGTGGCGAAGGATATGCCGGTGTCGGCGGGCGAGCAGCGGGCGTGCAGCGTCCTGAGGCCGAGGGCGGGGGCCTGGGCGGCCACGGCCTCCAGGACGGTGGTGCGGCCGGTCCCGGTGGCGCCCCGCAGCAGCACGAGGCGGCCGGCGCCGGTCCGGGTGCGGGCGGCCTCGTCGGTCAACAGACGCATGGCGTGGACGAGTTCAGGGGAGGATTGCATCGTTCCTGGCTCCTCGCGGTGCGCTGGCGGGTTCGGGCGTCGCCCGGGGGGTTAGAGGCGGCGGCAGCGGGACGGGTTCGGGGAAGCCGGGGCCGGGGGCGGCTTTGTTGCCGGGTCGGCACAATCGACGGTGCAGGGGGCCGTGGTTCACCGCGGGCCGGTGGGGGCCGGTCGCGCGGTTCCCCGCGCCCCTTTCGGGTGGGACCGGGCGACCGGCCGCGGCGCACCCGCGGCGCACCACGGTCCCGGCCGCCCCGGACATCTCGTGGTCCATCTCGTGGTCGTCCACGATTGTCGTTGCCCCTTTGGTCCCATCAGGCTGGGTACTCCCGCCCGTCACCGTTCCCTCAGGGGTGACGAGCACGTGGACATAGGGGAAGCGGTTGGCCAGCAACAGCTCACCGACGGCGGTCACCCGTACGCCCGTCGCGGTGTACGCACCGGACCCGATCTCCCGTGAGGGCGCGCTCAGCCAGCTGCGCCGGCACCCGGAGATCGAGCTGCGCGAGGAGTCCGAGACCGGCCCCGGCACGGTGGCCCTGCTCATCAGCGACGGCCTCGGCGAACCGGAACTGACCCGGCTGCGCCGCGTCGTGCGCAGCGAGGGCGCGCGGGCCGTGCTCGTGGTCGGGGCACTGCGCGAGACCGAACTGCTCGACGTGATCGAGTGCGGGGTCGGTGCCATCGTCTGGCGCCACGAGGCCACCGAACTGCGGCTCGTGCAGGCCGTGCTCGCGTCCGCGCGCGGCGACGGCGACCTGCCGGCCGACCTGCTCGGCCGGCTGATCAACCAGGTCGGCACATTGCACCGTAACGCCGCGGGCCGTCCGGGCGCCCCGGCCTCCGGGCTGTCCGCCCGCGAGGTGGACGTACTGCGACTGGTCGCCGAGGGCCTCGACACCGGTGAGATCGCCAGCAAGCTGTCCTACTCCGAGCGCACCGTCAAGAACGTGATGCACGGGCTGACGACCCGGCTGCACCTGCGCAACCGGGCACACGCCGTGGCCCATGCCCTCCGGGAAGGCTACATCTGACCGAAGGGGCAGCACGCATCGGTTCCCGGGCAACGTGGTGTGCCCGGCTGTTCCTGCGGGCGCGGCGGGGCCGGAGGGCAGGATGGGACATGAGTGCGGACAGGTCCATGGGGTGGTGAGTCAGGCGTGATCCACGAGGTGGACCAGGTACTGCGGAACATGCTGACCAGTGGCGCCCTGGAGGGTTCCGGCATCGAGATCTCCTTCGACGCCCCGACCCGGGACTGGGCGGCCCGCCGCAACGGCCCGGTGATCAACAGCTATCTGTACGACATCCGCGAGGACGTGAAACGCCGTCAGCGCGGGCACGTCGACATCCGGGACGACCGGGACGTCGTCGTCAAGCGCCGCCAGCCGCCCCGCTGGTTCCGGCTGTCCTACCTGGTCACGGCGTGGACCAAGCGGCCCGAGGACGAACACCGGCTGATCAGCGTCGTGCTGGCGACCCTGATCCCGAGGGAACTGATCCATCCCGACGAACTGCCGCCCTCGCTGCGGCGGCTGGGGCTGACGGTGGCGCTCTCGGTGGCCGGAATCCAGACCGAGGCCCGTTCCCTGGCCGAGATCTGGTCCGCGCTCGGCGGTGAGCTGAAGCCCTCCCTGGACGTCGTCATCACGGCTCCCTTCCCGGCCTACCCCGAGTACGACGCCGGTCCGCCGGTCACCGAGGGCGCCGTGGTCCGCGTCCGCGCCGGGCTGGAGGAGGACGCGCCGGTCCTGGAGGAGCGGGCCCACCGTCCCGCTCAGATCGCCCAGGCCAAGGCCGCCCGGGGGAACCGGGCGTGACCCTCGACGTCTCCCTGACGCCTGCCGCGCCGCTGCTCACCCGGCTGGCCGGCCTGCGCGACCGGGCCGCCGCCCTTGTCGCCCACCGTGCGGCCGACGACCCGACGGCCGGCGACCCGCTGCGCGGCCTCTACCTCTCCGACGAGGCGGTACGGCACCTGCTGCGGCCGATGACACCGGCCGAACTCCCTGAACTGGAAACGGAGTTCGGCGACCGGCTGGCCGAACTCGCCGCCCGCCTCGGGCTCGGCCCGCTCGACACCACGGTCCTGCTCATCGCGCTCGCCCCGGACCTGGACCGCACCTTCGAGCCGCTGTACGGCTACCTGAACGACGACGTCGGCCGACGCCGCGCCACCGTCGCCCTCGCCCTCGACCTGTTCGGCGTCCCCGCCCACCTCGCCGAGGCCCGCGCCCGCTTCCACCCGGCCGCCCCGCTCACCGCGCTCGGCCTGCTCGTCGTCGAGGAGCCCGAACGCCCCTTCCTCAGCCGGTCGCTGCGCGTTCCCGACCGGGTGCTGTCCCACCTCCTCGGCGACGACACCCCGGACCCGGCCCTGGCGGGACACCTGCGGACGCCGTCGTACGGCAGCGGACCCGGTACCGGGGAGGACGAGGAGTTCGTGCGGCGGCTGGCCGGCCGGATCGCCGCCGGGCCGCTCCTCGGGTACCTGCGGGAGCGCCGGGAGGGCGAGGGCCTCGGCTGTGCGACGGCCGCGCTGCGGCTGGCCGGCACGGAGGCGCTGCACTACACCGGCCCCGAGGCGCACGTCCCGGAGCTGCTCCGGGAGGCCCGCCTCACCGGCCGGGCGGTGCTCGTGGACGCGGCCCTGCCCCGTGCCCTGGTGACGGAGCTGCACCGGGCCACCGACGTCACCGTGCTGATCACCAGCCCGCACCCCTACGACCCGCAGTGGTGCGACCAGGGCGACCCGCTCGTCCTCGAGGTGCCGTCCCGGCGCGCGGTGGCCGCCGACACCTGGGCCGCCGTGCTGCCCGGCACCTCGGGTTTCGACCTGGCGGCCACCGTGGCCCCGTACCACCTGGCGGGCGACCGGCTGATCCGCGCGGCCCGCGCCGCGCAGGCGCTCGCCGCCTTCGACGGCACCGGGCTGACCGCCGCACACGTGCGGCTGGCCGCCCGCCAGCAGTCGGCGTCCGGGCTCGAACAGCACGCCCGCCGGATCCGGCCCGCCGTCGACTGGCGGGACCTGGTGCTGCCCGAACGCCCGCTGACCGAACTGCGCGAACTGGCCCTGCGCGCCCGCCACCGCGACCGGGTCCTCGGCGACTGGCGGCTGAGTGCCGGCGGCGGCCGGGGCCGTGGTGTGCTCGGCCTGTTCGCGGGTGATTCGGGCACCGGCAAGACCCTGTCCGCCGAGGTGGTGGCCGCCGAACTCGGCCTGGACCTCTACGTCGTGCAGCTCTCCTCGGTCGTCGACAAGTACGTCGGCGAGACGGAGAAGAACCTGGAGCGCATCTTCACCGAGGCCGACCGCACCGACGCCGTGCTCCTCTTCGACGAGGCGGACGCAGTCTTCGGCAAGCGCTCCGAGGTGAAGGACGCCCACGACCGGTACGCCAACCTGGAGTCGGCCTACCTCCTGCAGCGCCTGGAGGCCTTCGACGGCATCGCGCTGCTCACCACGAACCTGCGCGCCAACATCGACGAGGCCTTCACCCGCCGCCTGGACCTGGTGGTCGACTTCCCGTTCCCGGAGGAGGAGCAGCGGCTGGCGCTGTGGCGGCACGGGCTGGTGCACGTGCCGAGCGAGCCGGACATCGAACTCGGCCCGCTGGCACGTGACTTCGAGCTGGCCGGCGGCGCCATCCGCAGCGCCGTGGTCACCGCGGCCTATCTGGCCGCCGGGTCCGGGGAACCGGTCACGGCCGCGGACCTGCTGGAAGGCGCCCGCCGCGAGTACCGCAAGGCGGGCCGCCTGGTGCCGGGCACCTGGTGACCCGCCGCCCGCCGCACGGGTCGCCGGACCGCGCGGACGGGACCTAGTCCTTCGACGGATGGACGATCAGCCATTCCTGGTCGTCGGTGCGCGAGCAGTAGTACAGGGTCAGGTTGGTGTCGTTGACACCGGTGCTGTAGCCGGCCACGTCCAGGCAGAGGTTGTCGCTGGCGAAGTTGCGGATCCAGTAGGCGCCGCCCGGCTGCCTGTCGATCCACCAGAGCTGGTTGTCGGCCTTGGTGCCGTCGCACTTGAACTCGGTGATCGGCGCGGACAGGCGGGCGGAACCGTTGCCGGGCAGGTCCATGCACAGCTGGTCCTTGACGTTGCGCATCTGGAAGAGCGCGGCGGAGCCGGGACCGCCCTTCGGGTAGCGCACCTCCAGGTTCCACAGCTGGTTGTCCGCGGTGGTCTCGTTGCAGGTGAACTCCCGCACCGGGCCGTCGCTGGTCCCCTTCTCGTAGCCGGGGATGTCCACGCACTTCTTGGTCGTCGTGTTCCGCAGCAGGACGTTGTACGCCGGTACGACGGGCTTCGGGGCCTTCTTCTTCGTCTCCTTCGGCGACGGCTGGGCCTGCCCGCCGCCTCCGCCGGACTGACTGCCCGAGGTGTTCTCCTCGTGGGTCGGCTGCTCGACCGGTGTCGGCGAGGGCGGCGGCGGGGCGGCCAGGGGGGCGCTGGCGGTGGGGCTCGGCGCGATCGAGCTGACGCCCGCCTCCTGGACCTCTTCCCGGGCCAGGCTCCTGACTTGCGGTTTGTACGCGAGCCAGATCAGCGCGAAGGTGATGGCGAGGGCCAGCAGGGTGCCGAAGAGGGTGGCGATCCAGCGGGGCAGGAAGCCGCGCTGGATGTACGTGCCGTCCACAGGCTGTGGATTGACGCCCGCCCGCTGCACCGTGAGCACGTACGGCCGCTGCTCCTTCGGCCCGAACCAGATGATCCGCCGCGGCTTGAGCGTGGCCTTCACGAAGGCGGCCCGGCCGGGTTCGATCTGGACGTTGCTGGGGTGGATGTCGTACACCAGCTGGTCGCCGTTGTCGTTCCCGCCGACCGAGGCGGTGAGCTTGGTGTTGCCGAGGTTGTCGATGGCCAGCTTCGGGCGGCCCCGGAAGCGGCCCTTGACCGTCGGCGGGACCAGCTCGGCCCGTACCTCGGTGAAGGGCGTGATGGTGAGGTTGCCCTCGGGGACGGTGACGGCCTCGGGGTATTCGGTGGGCGTGATGCGCACCGCGTACGGGTTGGGTCCTGCGGTGGCGTCGGAGGTGCGGGGCGGGGCGAAGGTCAGCTCGACGGTGCCGGTCGTCCCCGGGTAGAGGCGGAGCGTCCGGGGCTCCACCGTCGTCCAGGGGGAGACGGGGCCGACCGGTTCGAAGTGGTACTCGTCGACGACGTCACCCGTGTTCCGCAGCCGCAGGCGGACGCGGGTCGAGGACCCGGGGTCCACGGTCGCGGAGGCGGGCTCCAGGGAGGTCCACAGGGTCATGGGGTCACCGTCAGCTTGAAGGCCTCGAGCCACAGCGTGTTGTCGAGGGTGCCGACGAAGTCGAGGTCGGGGCGGGCGCCCTTGCACCACTGGTCGCCCCAGTCGTGGTCGCGCACCTTCGCGTAGTTGCAGCCCTGTCCGTTGCCGACGTTGAAGGCGAAGCCCTCGATGTAGGGATCGGCCGCCTTCGTGCCGCCGATGTAGTTGTCCTTGCCGTCCGGAACGATCGCCGTCCAGTTCGGCTTCCACCTGCCCTGGCCGCTGGTGGACTGCGGGTCGTAGACGAAGGCGTTGGCGGCGGAGCCCTGGACGCCGTACACGGCGATGTTGATGGCCTTGATCGGCACGTTCTTGCCGACCGTGCCGGCCATGGTGCCGTCGCAGACGGGCTTCTGCCAGCCGCTGCCCCGGACGAACGCGCGGTAGCAGATGTGCCGTCCCGACGGGTCGTCGGCGGCGAGCCGGTTCACGGCGGTCGCCGCGGTGTCCTGCTTGGGCTTGGCGGTCACGGTGGCCGTCGCACGGCCGCCACCCCCGCCGCCGCCGCCTCCACCGCCGTTGCCGCCGCTCCCGGAGTCCGGCGCCGGGGGCGGCACGGCGGCCGTGACACTGGGCGCCGGCGGCGGCGTCGGGGTGGCCGACGGGCTGGGCGCGATCGAACTGACCCCGGCCTCCTGGATCTGCTCCTCGGCCAGGCTCTTGACCTGCGGCTTGTAGTTGAACCAGATCAGCGCGAAGGTGATGGCGAGGGCCAGCAGGGTGCCGAACAGCGTGGCCAGCCAGCGGGGCAGGAAACCGCGCTGGATGTACGTCCCGTCCACGGGCTCCGGCGTGACGCCCGACCGCTGCACGACGAGCCGGTACGGCCGCTGCTCCTTCGGCCCGAACCAGATGATCCGCCGCGGCTTGAGCGTGGCCTTCACGAAGGCGGCCCGGCCGGGTTCGATCTGCACGTTGCTCGGGTGGATGTCGTACACCAGCTGGTCGCCGTTGTCGTTCCCGCCGACCGAGGCGGTGAGCTTGGTGTTGCCGAGGTTGTCGATGGCCAGCTTCGGGCGGCCCCGGAAGCGGCCCTTGACCGTCGGCGGCACCAGCTCGGCGCGCAACTCGGTGAAGGGCGTGATGGTGAGGTTGCCCTCGGGGACGGTGACGGCCTCGGGGTGTTCGGTGGGCGTGATGCGCACCGCGTACGGGTTGGGTCCTGCGGTGGCGTCGGAGGTGCGGGGCGGGGCGAAGGTCAGCTCGACGGAGCCGGTCGTCCCCGGGTAGAGGCGGAGCGTCCGGGGCTCGACCGTCGTCCACGGGGACACCGGGCCGACCGGTTCGAAGTGGTACTCGTCGACGACGTCACCCGTGTTCCGCAATCGCAGGCGGACGCGGGTCGAGGACCCGGGGTCGACGGTCGCGGAGGCGGGTTCCAGGGAAGTCCACAGGCTCACGCGCCGACGCTATGCGGCGCGCGAAGCCGGCACAGCGGACCGCGGGGCAGACCGCGGCGCCGCAGGGGCCGGACCCGTTGCCCCCGCGGACGCCCGCGCCCCGCCGGTCTACGAGGCGGAGCGCTTGCCGATCAGGTCCCGGTACAGGGCCGCCTTCTCGGCGTGGGTCCCCGCCTTGTCGAACTCCTGCCGCCAGGTCGCGTCCACCTCGTTCAGCTTCTGCACCCAGTCACCGAACTGCTTGAGGTCGACGTAGCGCTGGCTCTCGCTGAGCGGCGCGTTGCCGCCGGGCTTGTCGTCCTTGTGGCCGCCGACCTGGCTCACCGGGTTGTTCCTGCTCTCACTGCTGGTCACACCGTGCTCGTAGCCGTCGGGGGTCCGGCCGCTGGGCCCCGCGGTCTCGATGCCGACCTGGAGGGCGCCGTCCCGCTTGTCGGTCGGGGGCTTGTAGCCCATGAACACGTGCCCGTAGGACTCGTTCGGGAGGATGGTGTCGCCGTGGTAGTCGAGGTTTCCCATGCCTCCGATGGCCAGGGGCAGGCCGTAGAGGTGGGTGTGCGGATCGATCGTGTTCTTGAAGGTGGCGCCGAGCTCGCCCTTCTCCACGAAGGAACCCCGCGTGCCGTCCTTCTGGTTGTCGCCGATCTCCATGTGGTGCGTCCCGAACGCCCGCCGGTACACCGGATCCTCGGGCGTCGACTTCGGCTGCCAGAACCTGCGGTCCTCCTTGGTGATGTGCAGCCACTGGGGCAGCTCGTAGCCGTGCTGACCGTCGGACAGCTGCGGGATGCGGATGTTGACGCGCCCGCCGAAGGCCAGGGCGAAGGCCACGTCGTCCTCGAAGTCCTCGTGGACCCTCGTCTCCGGATTGAAGACCTGCAGCCCTTCCTTCAGGATCAGGAAGATCTTGGTCAGCAGCTCGGTGCCGCGCTGCACGCGCGCCCTGTGCTTCGCCGCGTCCGGCACGTCGTCGCTGATGCCGGGCGGCAGCAGGGTCTTCACGAAGGTCTGGAAGATCTGCTCGTTCCGCTCTCCCGTCAGCTGCTCCTTCTCCTCCTCCGGGGTCTCCTCCGCGTGCATGGCCATGTGGCGGCCCATCTGGTAGTCCGGGCGGCCCGCCTTGGCCGGCGGCTTGCCCGCCGCACGGTCGTCGACGTGCTGCCGCCAGCGCAGGGTGGCGACGAGCAGCCGCCGGCCCTCGGGCTGCTGGAGCCAGCTGCTGAAGTCGCCCGCCTTGATGTAGGCCTCGGCCTCGGCGCGGGTGCCGATGCCGACGGTCTTCAGCCACTTGGGATCCTCGGCCTCGACCGCCCCGATCGCCGCCAGCTCCTGGTCGGTGAAGCTCGGGCCGCCGCGCACCCGCCGGTGCAGCACGCTCCGCACCTGCTTGTTCCTGATCACGTCGGTGCCGCCGACGATGAGCCGTGCCAGCTGGGCGATGGCCGGGATCCCGGCCGACGGCGGGGTCGACGCCCCGGACGAGGACCGGGGCGAACCGGGCTCCGCGTGCTCGGCCGTGGCCAGCGGCCCCGGCCGGTCCGCGTCGGCCCGCTGGACGGCGACGCCCTCGACGGGGCTGCGCTGCACCGCGCCGGCGGGCGGCGCGGAGGAGCCGGGCAGCGCCAGGTCGGGCGCCGCGCCCCCGGCCAGTTTGCGGCCGTTGGAGCCGGCGCTCCGCTCGAACGGGTCGTCAGGACTCGAGACCTTCTCGCCCCTGCCGTTGGCCGTGCCGGGCACCGGGCCCAGCGCCTGCTGGCGGACGTGGTCGACCTCCTCGTACATCACCTCGTCGGCGACGCGGCTCCCGCCGAGCACGATGTGCGGGCCGGTGGTGTAGGCCCGCGCCCCCAGCTCCTCGGCCGACCGCTGCGCGACCGGCCCGCTGTGGACCCGCACATGGCCGAAGTCCATGCCGTAGGCGCTCTCCGCGCGCTGCAGGATGCGGGGCTCCAGCGGCACACCGGGCGAGCCGACCGCGTCCGCGACCGACGGCGTGCGGTGACCGGGTAATGCTCCCTCACCGGTCTGTCCTTCCGGCCCGGCGTCCTGACGGGCGCGCTGGATCGCACGGGTCACGGCGGCGTTCCCCGCGGCCCCCTGGAGCGCGGTCAGCGGGGGAGGCGCGGCGGCGGGCCGGGCCGGCGGGCGGACAGGTCCGCCGGCCCGTTCGGCGGTCGAGCGGTTCTCTGCTTCGGTGCGCATACCCGGTCCCCGTTCGGTCGGCGGCCCGTGGACACGGGCCTGTCTCCTCCGTACCCGGCGTGCGCCGGACACCGGAAGGGCCGCGGGGGCAGGAACGTGGGCACGCGGACGGGGCGAAGGGATGTCCGGGCCGCACGGGCTGCCCTCGCGGGCAACAAGGTTGCCCGCGAACAGGCACCGGAGGACGTTTCGGGACACGCGCTTCGCGCGTGAGGGTGGGAACGTTCCTGTCTCGTACCCCGAGGAGAGCAGAGCATGCCGTCCTACCTGTCGCCCGGCGTCTACGTCGAGGAGGTGGCCAGCGGCTCGCGCCCCATCGAGGGGGTGGGCACGTCGGTGGCGGCCTTCGTGGGCCTGGCCCCGACCGGTCCGCTGAACGAGCCGACGCTGGTGACCAACTGGACGCAGTACGTCGCGTCCTTCGGTGAGTTCACCGACGGGTACTACCTCGCGCACTCCGTCTACGGCTTCTTCAACAACGGCGGTTCGGCGGCCTACGTCGTCCGTGTCGGCGGCACCCGGGAAGGCGCCGACGGCACCGCCGACGCGCCCGCCGCCGTCGGCAGCGCCGCCGCGCCGGCCGCGCTGCCCCCCGGCGAGGCCAAGCAGCTGGGCACCTTCACCGTGAGCGCGCTGGCCTCCGGGGACCTGAGCGTCGAGGTCTCCGACCCGGAGGGCGAAGGCCCCGCCGAGCGCTTCAAGCTGGTCGTCAAGGACGGCGGCAAGGCCGTCGAGACCTACGACGTGACCGCGAAGAAGGGCGGCCGCAACTACGTCGTCACGCAGGTCAAGGAGCGCTCCAAGCTCATCACCCTGACCGAGGCCGCGCCCGCCGCACAGCTGGTCCGTCCTGACAACCAGACGGTGGCCCTCGCGGCCCCCGCCCCGTCCCCGGCGTCCGCCTCCCCCGTCGAGGACGCCGGCTCGCACCCCGGCCCCGCCGAGTACCTCGGCGACTCGGCCGACCGCACCGGCTTCGGCGGCCTGGAGGCCGTCGACGAGGTGTCCATGGTGGCCGTGCCCGACCTGATGGCCGCCTACCAGCGCGGCGCGATCGACCTGGAGGCCGTCAAGGCCGTCCAGCTCGGCCTGATCGCGCACTGCGAGCTGATGGGCGACCGGGTCGCGGTCATCGACCCGCCGCCCGGCCTCAACGCCCGCCAGATCCGCGTCTGGCGCCAGGAGACGGCCGGTTACGACTCCAAGTACGCGGCCCTGTACTACCCGTGGATCAAGACCTTCGACCCGGCCTCCGGCCAGTCGCGGCTGATCCCGCCGTCCGGTCACGTCTCCGGCGTCTGGGCCCGCAACGACGCCGAGCGCGGTGTCCACAAGGCCCCCGCCAACGAGGTGATCCGCGGCGCGGTCGACCTGGAGCTCCAGATCACCCGCGGCGAGCAGGACCTGCTGAACCCGATCGGCGTCAACTGCATCCGCGCCTTCCCGGGCCGGGGCATCCGCATCTGGGGCGCGCGCACGCTGTCCTCCGACCCGGCCTGGCGCTACCTGAACATCCGCCGGTACTTCAACTACCTGGAGGAGTCGATCCTGATCGGCACCCAGTGGGTGGTCTTCGAGCCCAACGACCACAACCTCTGGGCCCGCATCCGGCGCAACATCTCCGCGTTCCTGGTCAACGAATGGCGCAGCGGCGCCCTGTTCGGGCAGCGGCCCGAGGAGGCGTACTACGTCAAGTGCGACGAGGAGACCAACCCGCCGGAGTCCGTGGACGTCGGCCGCGTGATCTGCGAGATCGGCATCGCGCCGGTCAAGCCCGCCGAGTTCGTGATCTTCCGCCTCGCCCAGTTCTCCAGCGGCAGCGGCGAGCTCCAGGAGTAGCGGACCCCAGGGTCCCGACCCCCTTGTTTTCCAGGAATCTTGAGAAGAACGGGCAGTGACACATGAGTCTCCAGCCGGGTGACGCCCTCACATCGCACAATTTCGGCCTGCAGATCGACGGCGTGATGGTCGAGTACCTCGCCGAGGTCAGCGGCATGACGATGGAGCAGGACGTCATCACCTACCAGCAGAACACGCCGGACGGGAAGAACCACGTCCGCAACCTGCCGGGCGTGAAGAAGAACGGCACCTGCACGGTGGTCCGCGGTATGACCCAGTCCTCGTCGTTCACCCAGTGGATCAACGAGTCGATCAACGGCCAGATGGGCACGGCCCGCAAGAACGCCTCCATCATCATGATGGACTTCGAGAACAACCCGGTGAAGCGCTACAACCTGCGCAACGCCTGGTGCAGCAAGATCGACACCAGCACGGTCAAGGCGGGCGAGGCCGCCGCGCTGACCGAGACGGTGACCATCACGTTCGAAGAACTGGTCATCGAGTAATGAGGCGTTCGGCTGTCAGGGGCGCAGGCGTGGGCGCGCCGCTCGCACCGGAGGAGTCGGCGCCCCAGGCCCCCCGGCAACAGGTGGACCGGCAACCGGAGTCACCCGTCGAGGTGCTGCGCACGGAGTTCCCGTTCCAGCTGCCCCGCGGGTACGTCGACGAGCAGGGCACCGTCCACCGGGACGGCGTGATGCGCCTGTCGACGGCGCGGGACGAACTGATCCCGCTGCGGGACGTGCGCGTCCAGGAGAACCCGGCGTTCCTGTCGGTGGTGCTGCTGGGCCGGGTCATCACCCGGCTCGGCACGCTCGCCTTCGTCCACGACGGGGTCGTGGAGAACATGTTCGCCTCCGACCTGGCGTTCCTGCAGGACTTCTACCGGCAGATCAACGCGGAGGGCCACACCCGGGCCGCGGTCAACTGCCCGCACTGTTCGGAGCCCTTCGAGGTGGAACTCGGCGGGAGCCGCCTGGGGGAATCGTGACGTACGCGACCGACCGGCTGCACGAGGAGATCGCGTACGTCGCCTACCACTTCCACTGGAGCCTGGAGGACATCCTGGACCTGGAGCACGCCGACCGCCGCCGCTACACGGCGGAGATCGCGTCTCTGGTGACCAGGGCGGCCTCCGCAGGAGCGGAGGGCTGAGTAGTGGGGTTGTGGGATCGGATGCGCGGGCGCGGGCCCGCCGGCTCCGGGACCGGCGCCGAGGCGGTCACGGGGACCGCGGCCGAGGCGCCGCGTCCCGTCGAGGCGCCTCGGCCCGTGGTGGCGGCGGCCTGGTCCGGGCTGCCGCCGATTCAGCGTGCCCTCGGCACGTCGGGCGGCCCGGTCGCGGACTCGGGGTTCGGCGGCCGGCTGCCGACCTGGCAGAACCCCTCCTTCATGGGCATGCGGTCGCACGCGGTCCTGGACGGCGCGTCGAGCGCGGCCCTGGCGAGCGGCGGCGGCACGCGACCGACGGGCACGGGAGCCGTGTCCGGCCTGGAACGCCCGGTGCAGCGGCTGCCGCTGGCGGGACCCGTCGAACCGGCGGGCCCGATGGGACCGGCGGGTCCGGCCGCGGGCCGGGCGGCGTCGGTGCCGGTGGTGCCGCTGCGGGAGGTGCGGGCGACGCCGGCCGGGAGCGGCGGCGGTCCGGCTCAGGCCGCGCGTGCCGGTACGCGGACCGCCGGGACCGCGGGCACGTCCGGTGCCGCGCGGACGGCGGGTCCGGCCGCGCCGAACCGGCCGGTCACGTCGGCCGGTTCCGCCGGTCCGGCTTCCCCCGGTGCCCCTGGTCCTGCCCGTTCGGCCGGTCCGGTGGTGCAGCGTGCCGCGGCGGTGCAGCGGGTGCCGTCGCCGGGACGGCAGAGTGCCGCCCCGGTCGCGCGGACGACGTCGGCACCGGCGGCGGGAAGCGGCGGGAGCGGCACGCCGGTGCCGTCGGCCCAGCCCTCGCCCCCCTCCACCACGACACCGTCGGCGGCCACGGCTGCGCCGACCGCGCCGGCCTCTCCGACGTCCGCGGCCCCACCGGCCGCGCCGACTCCCTCAGCACCGTCAACCTCGTCGCCCTCGCAGGCGGGGGCGCCTTCGTCGACTCCGCGCGCCTCCGTGTCCCGGCCCGCTTCCACCGCCGCGTCCGTCCCGACGAGCCCCGCGGGCGGCCGCCGTGCCGTGGCCGCCGTTCAGCGCTCGGTCGCCCCGGTGGCCCTCGTCCCGCCCGCGGTGCCGGTGGCGTGGGCGCCGCAGCCGACTCCGGTCGCCCCGGCTCCGGCCACCGGCCCGCGGGTCACCGCCGCGCCTCCGGCGCAGCCGCGCCGCAGCGCGCTGACGCATGCGCCGGCGAGCCTGCCGGTGACGGCCGTGCAGCGGCGCACGCTGCCGTCGGCGCCCAGGACACCGGCGAGCGAGGGTGGCCGGACCGGCGGTGGCAGGGCGGCGGACGGCGCCGGGGAGCCGGTACCGGCCGACTCCGGCCGCCCGTCGCCCCCGCACGACGGTGGCCTGACGACTCCGGTCACCGCCCCGCCCGCTCCCGGCATTACCGCACCGACACCGGCCCCGGCGCCTCCCGTCCAGCGGGTCGTCCAGCGGTCCGCGTCGGCTTCCCCGGCCCCCGCCCCGGCCCCGGCCCCGCCCGTTCAGCGGGTCGTCCAGCGGTCCGCGTCGGCTTCCCCGGCCCCTGCCCCGGCAGCCACGCCACCCGCCGCACCGGCTTCCTCCGCACCGGCTGCCTCCGCGTCGCCCGCTTCCCCGGCGGTTCCTCCGAAGACCTCCCCCAGGACCTCTCCCACGACGTCCCCCCCGACGACACCGCCGCGTTCGGCGGCCACGCCTCCGTCGTCGCCTCCTTCTCCGCAGCCCTCGCCATCCGCCGTGTCCCCGGACCGCGCAGGGCCTTCCGGCATGTCCGGCGCCGGGACACTGCCGCCGGTGCAGCGCGCTACGGCCCCGGGCCCGGCCGCACCGCGGACCGCGAGTCCGGAGAGCGGTCGTACGGCGGGGAGTCCGGCCCCGCGGTCCACGACCGGCAGCGCCGCCGACACCACCGCCGCCGCCACTGCCGGGCCCCTTTCCTCTGCCCTGCCCCCGGCCGGGCCTTCCGCCGTGCCGTCGAGCGGGCGGCCCGCGCGGTCCCCGGCCGCGAGCGGTGGCCGCGAGACGCCGGTACAGCGCCGGGCGACCGAGAGCGCGGCTGCCACCGGCCCGGCCCCGACAGCCGGACCGAGCCCAGCCCCTGAACCCGGCCGTCCGGCCCCGACCCGCGCGTCGACGCCGTCCCCGGCCCCGGCCCCGGCCTCCGCACCCGCTCCCCGGCGTCCGCGACCGGGCCTCGGCGCCCCCGTCGCGGGCCCGGCCCACGCTTCCGCTCCTCTGGGCGGCGGCAGGCCGGGCGCGGGGCCGACCGTGCAGCGTGCGAGTGCAACGGGCAAGCCCACGACGCCCTCCGCACCGTCCCCGCCCGCCGCGCCTCCTGCGTCTGTTGCCCCTTCGACCTCCACCACCCCTCCCGCTCCCTCGGCCCCTTCGGCTCCCTCGGCCGCCGAGCCGCAGGCCCCGTCGCGCCCGAGCGAGCGGAGTGACGCGCCGTCCGTCGCGCCGTCCACCGGTCCCTTCTCCCCGCCGCTTCCCACCACGCCGTCACCGTCCGCGGCGCCCTCGGCCTCGGCCAGGGCCCAGGCCCCGTCCGGCGCTTCCGTGCCCGTGTCCGAGTCCGTACAGCGCGCCGTGTCGCCCACTCCCACTCCCGCCGCGCCCCGCCTCGGTCTCGGTGCTCCCGTCGCGGGACCGGCCGCGAGCCCGGCTCCCGCGAGGCGCTCCGGTCGCGGTGCCGCCGTGCCGCCCGTGCAGCGGAAGGCGTCGGGCGGCCAGGCCGCCGTCCCGCGCCCGGCAGCCGAAGCACCCCGCCAGGGGCCGCGAGCCGCCGCGCCGCATGCGCCGGCACCGTCGGCCGGACACCCCGGGCCCGTCCTCTCCGCCGCGGCCCCGGCGACACCGCCACCACCGGTGCCGTCCGCCGAGCCCGCGACGGCCCCCTCATCGCTTCCCCCGTTCGTCCAACGCGCCGCGACCCCTCCGGCCGCGACCCCTCCGGCCGCGGCCGGTCCGGCTGCGGCTCCCGGCGCCCTGTTCCCGGGGGCCAACCCGCCGTTTGCGCAGCGCCGTCCGCAGCCTTCCCCGCCCGTGACCGCCGGACCGGCCGCCGCCGGACCGGCCGCTGCCGCCCGCCTCCCGTTCGTGCAGCGCGCGGTGGCTCCCGCCGCCGCCCTGCCCGTCAGGCCGAGCACCGCCGCCGCCACGCCCGGTGAGCCGGTACCGCTGCGGCCCACCGCCCCGATATCCGCCACCGCGCCGCTCCCCGTCGCACCCGTGGGCCCTCGTACCGTCCAGCGCGACGCCCTCGCCGCGACCGCGGTGAAGGACGTGCCGGTCACCACCGTCCCGCCCGAGGCGCTCGTGACCCGGGCCGAGCGGCAGCCGCCGCCCGGCGAGCCGCCGTCGTACTCCGCCTCCGGTTCGGGGCCGGGCCCGGAGGAGCCGCCGCCCGGATACTCGGCGGTCGCGGAGGGCGGCTTCGACCCGCGCGCCCTCACCGAGTACCAGGTGGACGCCCTGGTGCACCGGATCATCGACCGGATCACCCGGCACGTCCGCACCGAACTCCGCCGCGACCGCGAACGCGTGGGAAAGCTCCGCGACTTCCGCTCCTGACCACGACGACCGCGCACCCACCCCACAGAAAGGCCCCCGATGGATCGCCAGGACCCGGGAACCACAGTCTGGTTCAGCCTCTCCATCGACGGCGAGGACCTCGGTTACTTCAACGGGTGCGAGGGGCTGTCGTCGCAGGTGGAGATCGAGCAGCGGCAGGAGGGCGGCAACAACGGGTTCGTGTGGCAGCTGCCGACCCGCGTCACCTTCTCCCACATCCGGCTCACCCGCCCGCTCACCCCGGACACCTCGAAGGTCGCGAAGTGGATCTCGTCCGTGCAGACGGGGATCGAGCGGCCCACCGGGCAGATCACGGCGCTGCGCGCGGACGGTTCCGAGGTGGCCCGGTGGGGGCTCCTCGACGTGCTGCCGGTGAGCTGGCAGGGGCCCTCCCTGGACGCGGGCAACCCGTCCGTGGCCACGGAGGTCCTGGAGATCGCCCACCACGGCTTCACCGACTGAGCGACGACGCCGACCGAGCGGACTGAGAGGCAGACCAGATCATGGCCAGGAGCAGCCGGGGCGCCGGCAAGAGCCTCGTGCGGGCCACCCTCGCGATTCACGAGCCGCCCGTGGGCACCAGCACCAGCCCGGGCGGCATCATCAAGACGTTCGGCTTCGAGTTCAACCCGGCGGAGCTGTCGATCGGCCGCCGGGCGGACTGGAAGTCGTCGGCGGCGCCGATCGAACGGGACGGCGCCCTCCCGGAGTTCCTCGGCACCCACCCGCGCCAGATGAGCGTGGAGATCTTCCTGGACCGGTCCGACGACCCGGACAGCAACGACGTGATGAAGAAGGTGGAGTCGCTGCTGGCCTGCTGCGAGGTCACCAGCAAGAGCATCGCCGCCAAGCAGCCGTCGCCGCCGTGGGTGGTGTTCCAGTGGGGTTCGTTCTCGACCGCCCACTTCACGGCGTACGTCGCCTCGGTCGACGTCTCCTACTCCCTGTTCGGGACCAGCGGGATGCCGATCCGGGCCAGTTGCCGGCTCCAGCTGCACGAGATCCCGAGCAAGACCGCGGGCCAGAACCCGACGTCCGGCGCGCTCACCGCGCAGCGCGTGCACCGGGTCGTCGCCGGCGACTCGCTGCAGTCGCTGGCCTGGCGCGAGTACGGCAACGCGGCCGCCTGGCGGGCGATCGCGGACGCCAACGGGATCGACGACCCGGGGTGGCTGCCCACGGGGACGGAACTGGTGTTGCCCGCCGCCGAGGAGGTGCGGTCCTGATGGTGAAGCACGCTTTCTCGAACGTCGTCAAGGTCGTCATCGGCGGCAAGGAGCTGACCGCCACGTCCGAGTACGGGCGGTATCTGGTCGACGCCCACGTGGACCAGGGCGTCGGCGTGCCCGCCGCCTTCCAGCTGACCTTCCGCGACCCGTCCCGCAAGCTGCTCGGCAAGCTGGACGTCCAGTTCGGCACCCCGGTGGTGATCACACCGGTCTCCGACGGACAGGGCACCGGCGACCCGCTGCTCACCGGCGAGGTCACCGGGATGGAGGCCGAGTACGACGGCACCGGCAGCTACGCGGTGGTCCGGGGCTACGACTACGGGTTCCGGCTGATGCGGCAGCGCCGGGTCGTCGCCTACCGCAACCAGACCGCCTCCGACATCGCGCGCAAGCTGGCCGCGCAGGACGGGGTGCCGGTCGGGCGGATCCAGGCCACCAAGACCGTCTACGAGTTCATCTCCCAGTCGAACGTCAGCGACTGGGACTTCCTGGCGCGGCTCGCCGACGAGAACGAGATGGTCATGTCGGTCGACGCGGACGGCAAGTTCCAGTTCGTGAAGCAGAAGAGCGCCTCGGGGGCACCGTCGCCGCAGACCGACGGCGACAAGAGCCCGTTCGTGCTGGAGGCCGGGCACGACATCCTGCGGCTGCGTACCGCGGTCACCGCTTCCGACCAGGTGAACAAGGTCGAGTCGCGGGGCTGGGACGTCCGGACGAAGAAGACGCTGACGGCGACCGTGACCCCGGCCACCAACACCGGCTACAGCATCGGCACCACGCCGGGCGCGGCGGCCGGCGAGTTCAAGACGACGAAGCTGGTCGAGACGCGCACGCCGTACGACAAGCAGTCCGAGGTGAAGTTCGCCGCCGACGCCCTCTCCGACGACGTCACTTCTACGTTCGCCGAGGTGGAGGTCGTCGTGCGGGGCAATCCGAAGCTGCGGCCCGGGGTTCCGGTGGCGCTCGCGGACGTCGGGGACCCCTTCGAGGGGAAGTACACGGTCACCTCGGTCCGGCACGTCTTCGGGGACGCCAAGCACTACGAGACCTGGGTGACGGTCAGCGGCCGGCAGTGGCGGTCGCTGTACGGCGTCGCCTCCGGCGGCGGGGAGGCCGGCGGCGACCGGCAGCCGAGCGTGGCGCAGGCCCTCGTCACCGACGTGCAGGACCCGCTCCAGCAGGGGCGGGTGAAGCTCAAGTTCCCGTGGCTGGACGACACCTACGTCAGCGACTGGACCCGGACCATGCAGTGGGGCGGGGTGCGCGGCGGCGGGGTGTTCCCGATGGACGTCGGGGACGAGGTGCTGGTCGCCTTCGACCGGGGCGCCCTGGACCACGCGTACGTCATCGGCGGCCTCTACAACGGCAAGGACAAGCCGACCAGGGTCAAGGACGTGCCGCTGCACGACGGCATGCGCGGCCGGGCCACCCGGCACACCGTCTCCGACCGGGTCGGCAACCGCATGGACCTGCTCGACCAGCGGGGCCGCAAACAGGGCGTCCGGCTGGCCAGCGGCGACGACAAGCTGACCGTGTTCCTGGACCGCCAGAAGACCGAGATCACCGTGGACAGCAAGGGCAGCGTCTCCATCAAGGGCAGCAGGTCGGTGTCGGTGGAGGCGGGCGCCGACCTGTCCCTGAAGGCGGTCGGCGCGCTCAGCATCAGGAGCGGCGGCCCGCTCTCCCTGCAGAGCGCGGAACTCGTCGACATCAAGAGTCCCGCGGGCGCGGTGTCCGTGAACGCCGCCGCCGTGAACCTGATGGCGAACGCGGCGCTGTCGCTGCGCGGCAACGCGGCCGTCGCGATCAGCTCGATGGCCACGGTGGCGATCCAGGCGCCCGAGGTGCCGGTCCTCGGCAACCTGATGATGGGCGGCCTGACCGTGATGGTGATCCCGGCATGAGCGGGCGTGCGGTCTTCCCGCAGAGGCGGGTGGGGGGCTGATGGCAGAGCAGTTCGTCGGCTCCGGCTGGTCGTTCCCGTTGCGTATCGGACCCACCGGCGGCATCGCCCTGGTCAGCGGCGAGAAGGAGGTGGAGGAGGCCATCCGGCTCATCCTGTCCACGGCTCCCGGGGAACGCCCGATGCGGCCGGAGTTCGGCTGCGCCATCCACGATCTCGTCTTCGCTCCCGTCAACGAGCAGACCGCGGGCCGTATCCAGCACGAGGTGCACGTCAGCCTCGACCGCTGGGAGCCGCGGATCGAGGTCGAGGACGTCGAGGTCTCCACCGGCGCCGACCCGAGCGTGCTGATGATCGACGTCCGCTACTCGATCCGTGGCACCAACAACCCGCGCAGCCTGGTGTTCCCCTTCTACGTCATTCCCTCCCACGACGAGCCGGACCTGCCTCCCGCCTCCCCGGACTCCTCCGAAAGCGACCGCTGATCCCGATGGCCCTGCCCTCCCCGAACCTCGACGACCGCCGCTTCCAGCAGTTCGTCGACGACGCCAAGCGCTATATCCAGCAGCGCGCCCCGGAGTGGACCGACCACAACGTCTCCGACCCCGGCATCACGCTGGTGGAGACGGTCGCGCACATGGCCGACCAGATCGTGTACCGCCTCAACCGGGTCCCGGAGAAGAACCACCTGGCCTTCCTCGACCTGGTCGGGATCACGCTGTTCCCGCCGTCCGCGGCCCGCACCGAGGTGACGTTCTGGCTGTCGGCGGCCCAGGAGGAACCGGTACCGGTGCCGGTCGGCACCGAGGTGGCGACCCGCCGTACCGAGACCCAGGAGGCGGTGGTCTTCGCGACCGAGCGCGATCTGACCATCGTGCCGAGCGAGCTGCGGCACCTGCTGCGGCAGCAGGAGGGCTCCGCCGTCGTCGACCTCACCCACGACCTCGCCGAGGGCAAGGACCTGTTGTGCTTCACCGAGGCCCCGAACCCCGGTGACTGCATGCTGCTGGGCCTGTCCGCCGCCGTCCCGCACTGCGCGGTCGCCCTGGAGCTGGACAGCCGGGTCGACGGTGTCGGCGTGGACCCGCGGCAGCCGCCGCTGGTCTGGGAGGCGTGGACGGAGGACGGCTGGAAGGAGTGCGAGGTCGACCGGGACGGCACCGGTGGCCTCAACCGGCCCGGCGAGGTCGTGCTGCACGTCCCCGGCGGGCACGTGCTGTCCCGCAACGGCGGCCTGGAGGCGAGCTGGCTGCGCTGCCGGGTCACCGAGCCGCGCACCGACCAGCCCTTCTACACCACCTCGCCGACGGTCCGGTTCGTCGAGGCCTGCACGGTCGGCGGCACCACCGCCGCGGTGCACGCGGAGACCGTGGAGGACGAGGCGCTCGGCGAGTCGACCGGCCTGCCGGGCCAGCGGCTGCGGCTCGCGCACGCGCCCGTCGTCGGGGACACCCCGCCGCTGCTCCTGCAGACCGCCGAGCACGACGGCGAGGCCGGCTGGGTGGACTGGCAGGTGGTCCCGCACTTCGCGGCCTCGGGCCCCGAGGACCGGCACCTCACCCTGGACGCGACGACCGGTGAGATCGCCTTCGGCCCCGCGGTCCGCGAACCGGACGGCTCGCTGCGCCAGTACGGCACGGTGGCCCCGAAGGGCGCGGTCATCCGGGCCCGCCGCTACCGCACGGGCGGCGGCCGGGACGGCAACGTGGCACGCGGCGCGGTGCAGATCCTGCGGTCCTCCATCCCGTACGTGGCGGAGGTCGTCAACCGGGAGGCCGCGCGCGGCGGGGTGGACGGCGAGACGGTCGGCGAGGCCAAGGTCCGCGCCCCGATCACCCTGCGCGCCCAGGAACGCGCGGTGACCCTGCGGGACTACGAGGAACTGGCCCGCCGCGCCGCTCCCGAGACGGCCCGGATCACCTGCCTGGAGGGCGAGGAGGGCGAGCACGGGTCGTACGCGGTACGGGTGCTGGTGGTGCCGCAGGCGGTCCCGGACCCCGGCGGGCGGCTCCGCTTCGAGCAACTGGTCCCCGGCGACGCCCTGCTGGACCGCATCACCCGCTACCTGGACGAACGGCGGCTGATCGGGACCCGGCTGGCGGTCGGCCCGCCCTTCTACCAGGGCGTCACGGTCGCCGCCACCGTGCACGCCTTCCGCGGCGTGGACGTCGACCGGGTCCGCCACCAGGCCCACGACGCCCTCTACCGCCACCTGGACCCGCTGACCGGCGGCGCGGACGGCAAGGGCTGGCCGTTCGGGCGCCCGGTGCAGTCCGGCGAGGTCTTCGCGGTGCTCCAGCGGGTCCCCGGCGTCGAACTCGTCGACGAGGTCGTGCTGCACCCCGCCGACCCGCTCACCGGCAAGCGCGGCGACCCGACCGACCGCATCGACCTGGACGCCCCGTCCCTGGTCTTCTCCTTCGACCACCGGGTCCGGGTGATCGGCGAATGAACGTCAACGACCGTGAGAGGGGTGTCCGTTGAGAGGTTCCATCGACGGTCTCGGCTCCTCCGCGCCCATCGGCGCGATGCTCCCGGCGGTCTTCGCCGACGACGACCTGGCGCTGCGCTTCGTCGCCGGCCTGGACGACGTGATCGCGCCGATCCCGAACGTCCTGGACTGCCTGCCCAGTTACTTCGACCCGGCCCTTGCCCCGCTGGACTTCGCGGAGTGGATCGGCACCTGGGTCGGCGCCGAGACGGACGGCACCGAACCCGAGCCGCTGCTCCGCGCGGCCGTCGCGGCGGCCGCCTACCTGCACCGCATCCGGGGCACCCGGCTCGGCCTGTCGGAGACGGTCCGGCTGGCCTTCGGCGTGACCCCGGACATCACGGAGAGCGGCGGCGCCGAGTGGAGCGCCCGCCCGCTGGGCCCCTTCCCGGGCCTGCCCCGCCCGCGTCTGCACGTCCACCTCGCGCTGCCCTCGCCCACCCCGGCCGACGAGGTCCGTCTGGAACACCTCGTGGCGGCCGCCCGTCCCGCCCACATGCCGTACACGGTCCAGGTGACCGCTTCCTCCTCGTCCGCCGAAAGGACCCCGCAGCGATGACGACCAACCGGAACTGCACGGAGTGCGGCACGGTCGCCGACCCGGGGCAGTCCTTCTGCGACGCCTGTGGCTCGGTCCTGTCCTGGGCCGCCTCCGGCGACGCGGCCCCGCAGCAGCCGGCCGCCGCGGCGCCGGCCCAGGTACCGGCTCCGGCCGTCCCGAGCTGGGCGGCGGCCGCCGCCGCCGCGGCGACGGCGACGGCTCCGGCACGCGGCGCCGAGACGGACGTACGGCCGCCGCGCGAGCGCGACCAGGCCCCGCCCGCGGCGACGTCACCCACGGCCGAGACCACCCCGCTCCCCGCACCCGCCCCGTCCCCCGCGCCGCAGGCCGGCGGCACCGCCACCGTCCCGCAGCCCGCGCAGGCCCCGCAGGCGCCTCCCGCCGAGGGCGACCAGGACCGGGCCCGGCGCCTCCTGGTCCCCGTGACGGACCCCACCCCGCCCGCCCCGGCGCCCGCGTCCGTGTCCCCCGTCCTCCCCGGCCGCCCCACGCCCCAGCGCCCCGAGACCGTCCGCGCCCCCGGCGAGGACCTCGGCGCCCTCGGCGGCACCCCCTGCCCCTGGTGCGCCACCCCCAACCGGCCCGACCGGCACTTCTGCACCCGGTGCGCGATGCCGATGTCGGGCAGCGGCCACACGGACCCCTCGGCTCACCGTCCCTGGTGGCGCCGCATCTTCGACTTCCGCAACCGGGAGACCCCGTGGGCCGGCGACCGGCCGCGGCTGCGCCGTACCTTCGACCGGGTGCTGACCTGGATCATGGCGGCGGTCGTGGTGACGCTGGTCTCAGTCCTGGCGTTCAACATCCCGAACGCGGTGAGCGCCACCCGCGACCACTTCGCCAAGCGGGCCCAGGTCTCCCCGGACAAGGTCAGCGCGTCCCGCTCGTACGCCGGGCACAAGCCCGACCTGCTCTTCGACAAGATCAACAACACCTGGTGGGGGCCGGGCGTGACGGGGTCCGGTGAGGGCGAGTGGATCGAGGCCCGGTTCAGCGAGCCGACGCGCCTGCTGAACATCGTCGTCACCGCCGGCGAGTCGACCCACTACGACCAGCTGAAGAAGTCGGCCCTGCCGCACCGGCTGAAGGCGACCGTCAAGACGTCCGACGGCAAGACCGAGACCCGACAGATCACCCTCGACCAGGCGGCCGGCGGCCAGACCCGCAACTTCCGGGCCCAGAACGTCGTCTCCGTCCGCTTCACGATCGAGTCGTCGTACCAGGCCTCGGGTGCCACCCAGGTCGCCCTCGCCGAGATCGAGTTCTTCGGCCCGTCGAGCGCGAACTCCTCGTGACCCCGCGCTGATGCCATAATCCGGCCATGGCCGAAAAGGGTGCGGGTGCGGGGCGTGGGGTGCGCGGGCGCCTGCGCGACGTCTCGCTGACGCGCGTGGGCCTCGTGATGGCGGGCACCGCGCTGTTCAAGTTCCTCGGCTCGCTGCTCGTCCTCGTCCTCGTCCTCGTCACCGGTTCCGGCTTCTCCGCCGGGAAGCTCCTGGACGCCGTGGCCGCTCTGGTCTGCCAGCTGGGTCTCGTCTCCCTAGTGCTGTGGCTGCTCGCCCGTCTGCGGGCGCGCGGCGCCCGGCCGAGCACCGGCGGCTGAGGGAACTACCCCCGCATCAGCGCCCGGTAGACCGCCGTTGATCTGGGGTTGCCCCGGCAGCCCCAGACTCCGTGGGGGCAGTAGTCGGTGATGGTCTGGTAGAGCGGGCGGCTGGCGGCGAACCACTCCACCATGCCTTTCATGTACGCCGGGTCGTCGCCGTTCTCGTACAGCCCCCACTCGGGATAGGAGACCGGTTTGCCGTGCGCGCGGGCGAAGGCGACCTGCGCGCGCAGCCCGTACGGCTCGGTCACCTGGTCGGCGAAGGACAGGCCGCGCGGGGAGTCGTAGGCGTCCATGCCGATGACGTCCACGTACCGGTCGCCCGGGTAGCACCGGGTCCAGGGGACCGCGTCCCGGCCCCGGTTGGGTGCGAAGTCGAACCGGAACCGCTGGCCGGGCACCGACCGCATCGCCGTGACGATCCGCCCCCAGTACGCCCTCCAGGCGGCCGGGTCCGGGCCGCAGCGGTGGGTGTAGGTCTCCCCGTTCATCTCCCAGCCGAGCACCACGACGGTGTCCGGCGCGCCGACCGACACCAGCCGCCGGGCCAGCGCCCGGAAGTGCCCGTCGTAGCGTCCCCGCGCCCCCAGGCCGAGCTGCCGGCGCACCTCGGCGTCCGGCAGATGGGCCTCGGTCCGCTCCAGCATCGGCACGTTGAGGACGAGGAGCCGGTCCGGTGCGGCCCGCCGCCAGTCGGCCCACAGCCGGACGAAGCCGGGCGCGCCCTCGATGTTCCGCCACACGTCACCGGGTAAGTAGGTGTGTCCCACCCGGGGTTCCCCGCGTCCGAGCCAGTCGCCGAGCGCGCCCACCCGGCGCACGCCCTCACCGCCGTAGCCGACGTACGCCCCGAAGGGTCCCGGCGCCGGCCGTGGGGTCTCCGGGCGGGGGACGGGGACGAGGAAGAGCGCGGCCAGCGCGGCGACCAGGAGGAACCTCAGACGTGCCATGGGGTGCAGTCTGGCCGTTCGGCACGGGCGGGTCGCCCGTTGTGGGCATCTTGGACGGCTGTGCGAGGAACACGCCGCCGGGTGCCGTGGCCGCCGTGCGTCCGGGCCCGTCGGTCAGAGCGGGGTGTGGGGGCTGACCAGGGCGGTCGCGAGCAGCGAGAGCCGGTCGCGCTGGTCCTCGGTGAGGTGCGCGGTGAGGTCGCGGATCTGCTGCTCGACCTCGGTCTCGCAGCTCCGCATCAGCCGCCGTCCCTCCGGCGTGACCGCCACCAGGGTGCTGCGCCGGTCGTGCGGGGAGGGGGAGCGGCGGACCAGGTCACGGCGTTCGGCGCGGTCGACCAGACCGGTCATGCTCGACTTGTCCAGGCCCAGGTGGCGGGCGAGCTCCTGCATGCCGGGCGTGCGGTCGCGGAGCACGCCGAGCAGCCGCAGCTGGACGATCGACAGCCCGTGCTCGGCCGCCACCCTCCCGAGCGCCGCCTGCACCAGGAACGACAGCTGGGCGAGGCTGTCCACGATCCCCAGGTCCGCATCTTTCCGCGGTTCGTCCGACATGATCGCCATCCTACGAGGATTGGTACGTGGTGCCAACCACTTGACTTGGTACGTGGTGCGAACTAATTTGATTGGCGTCACGTACTAAACCTGGAGGCGGCCCCGACGGGCCCGACCCGCGACGGAGGAGTCACCATGCGCGCAGCTGTCGTCCGCTCGTTCGACCACGCACCCCGCTACGAGGAGTTCCCGGCGCCCGGACCCGCCGAGGGCAGGCTGCCGGTGGAGATGGTCGCCGCCGGCCTGCACCCCCGGGTCCGCTCCGGCGCCTCCGGCACCCACTACACCAGCGACGGCCGGCTCCCCCTGGTCCCCGGCGTCGACGGCGTGGGCCGGCTGCCCGACGGGCACCTCGTCTACTTCGTCGCCGACGACGAGGTCCCCGGCACCATGGCCGAGCAGGCCCTCGTGGACCCGCGCCGGTCCGTCCCGCTGCCCGACGGCGCCGACCCGGTGACCATCGCCGCGGCCGTCAACCCCGCCCTGTCCTCCTGGGTGGCGCTGCGCCGCCGGATCACCTTCCGGGCCGGGCAGAGCGTCCTGGTCCTCGGCGCCACCGGCAACGCCGGCCGGGCCGCCGTGCAGATCGCCCGGCACCTCGGGGCCGGCCGGATCGTCGCCGCCGGCCGCGACCCGCGCCGCCTGGACCTGCTCCCCGGCCTCGGCGCCACGGACGTGGTCTCGCTGGCCGGGGACCCGGACCAGGACTTCGCCCGGCTCGGCGAGGCCGCCGCGGACGTCGACGTCGTCATCGACTACACCTGGGGCGCGCCCACCGAACGGGCCGTCCCGGCCGTGCTCACCCGCCGCGCCGACCGCAGCGTCCCGCTGGCCTGGATCCAGATCGGCTCCCTGGCCGGACCGGACATCACCCTGCCGTCCGCCTGGCTGCGCGCCGCCGACCTGCGGTTCATGGGCAGCGGCCAGGGCTCCGTCACCGCCCGCGGGATCGTCGCCGAACTGCCCTCCCTGATGGCCGAGATCACCCGCGGCACCGTCACCGCCGACGCCGTGCCCGTGCCGCTGTCCGAGGTCGAGGAGGCCTGGACCGCCCCTGTCGAGCCCGGCCGCCGGATCGTCCTCACGATGGGCGCCGGCTGAACACCGGACCCGCGTCCGGCCGTACTTGCGGGGACAGCGTCCGTCCGCAGATCGGAGTCCCCCGTGCACGCATCCGCAGCCATCGGCGTGACCGGCCTCGGAGTGATGGGCCGCAACCTGGCCCGTAACTTCGCCCGGCACGGCTACCCGGTCGCCGTCCACAACCGCACCCCCGCCCGCACCCGCGCCCTGGTCGACGAGTTCGGGCACGAGGGCACGTTCGTCGGCGCCGAGACCGCCGCGGACCTCGTCGCCGCCCTCGAACGCCCCCGGCGGCTCATGATCATGGTGCAGGCGGGCGCCGCCACCGACGCCGTCATCGACGAGTTCGTGCCGCTCCTGGAGCCCGGTGACATCGTCATCGACGGCGGCAACGCCCACTTCGCCGACACCCGCCGCCGCGAGGCCGCCCTGCGTGCGAGAGGCCTGCACTTCGTCGGGGTCGGGGTGTCCGGCGGCGAGGAGGGCGCGCTCAACGGGCCGTCGGTCATGCCGGGCGGCTCCGCGGAGTCCTACGCCGTCCTCGGGCCGATGTTCGAGGACATCAGCGCCAAGGTCGGCGGCGAGCCGTGCGCCACGCACGTCGGCGCGGACGGCGCCGGGCACTTCGTGAAGATGGTCCACAACGGCATCGAGTACGCCGACATGCAGCTCATCGCCGAGGCCTACGACCTGCTCCGCCAGGTCGGCGGCTACTCCCCGGCCGAGATCGCGGACGTCTTCCGGCAGTGGAACGAGGGCCGGCTCGGCTCCTACCTCATCGAGATCACCGCGGACGTGCTCGCCCACGTGGACGCCGCCACCGGGGCGCCGTTCGTCGACGTCGTCGTCGACGCGGCCGGGCAGAAGGGCACCGGCCGCTGGACCGTCCAGACCGCGCTCGACCTCGCCTCACCGGTCACCGCCATCGCCCAGGCCACCTTCGCCCGCGCCGCCTCCGGCCGCCGCGCACTGCGCTCCGCGTACGCCGGGCTGCCCGGCGGCACCACCCCCGCGCTGAGCGCCACCGAGGCCGACCGCTTCGCCTCCCGCGTCGAACACGCCCTGTACGCCTCGAAGGTCATCGCCTACGACCAGGGCTGGACGATGATCCAGGACGCGGCGGCCGAGTACGGCTGGAAGATCGACCTCGGCGCGGTGGCCCGGATCTGGCGGGGCGGCTGCATCATCCGCGCGTCCTTCCTGGACCGGATCCGCGCGGCCTACGGGGCCGACCCGGACCTCGTCAGCCTGCTGGCCGAGCCGGAGTTCGCGCGGGAGATCGCCGCCGCGCAGGTGCCGTGGCGGGAGACGGTGGCCTCGGCGGCCCGCCGGGGCATCCCCGTCCCGGCGTTCTCCGCGGCCCTGGCCCACTACGACACGCTGCGCTCACCGCGCCTCCCGGCCGCCCTTCTCCAGGGCCAGCGCGACTACTTCGGCGCGCACACGTACGGCAGGGTCGACCGCGCCGGGTCCTTCCACACCCACTGGGCGACGGAGGGCCGCCCCGAGACGGAGGGCTGACAGGCGCCCCGCGAGGGGCGCGGTGAACCGCGCGACCGCACACGACGGACCCGCGGTTCACCGCGCTTGCCGGGGCACCGGTTCAGACGCGGACGCCGAACATGAACGGGCCGCCGATGGTGGACATCGACTCGTAGCGGACGACCGTGCCGGTGCGCGGGGCGTGCAGGATCTGCCCGTTGCCCGCGTACAGGCCCACGTGGTGCAGGTCGTTGAAGAAGAAGACCAGGTCGCCGACCTGGAGGCCGGACGTCGAGTAGATCCTGGTGCCGATCGTCGTCTGCGACTCCGAGGTGCGCGGGATGGAGACCCCGGCCTGCGCGTACGCCCAGGAGGTCAGCCCCGAGCAGTCGAAGGAGGACGGACCGGTGGCGCCGTACACGTACGGCGTGCCGAGCCTGGTCTTGGCGGCGGCGAAGGCGGCGGCGGCCCGGCCGGTGGCGGAGGTGTCGTTGCCGAGGTCGACCCGCTCGCTGGAGGAGCGGCTCGCGCGGTCCTGTTCGGCGGCGAGCGCGGCCTTCTCGGCGGCGGTCAGGCTGTTCAGCAGCTTCTGCGCCTGGGCCAGTCTGGCCTGCACCTCCTTCTTCTTCGCGCCGAGTTCGGTGCGGGTGGCGGCCAGGTCCTTGAGCTTGCCGGTGGCCTCCGCCCGCTCCTGCGCCAGTTCGCGCTGCTTGGCCTGGATCTTCTTCAGCGTCTCGACCTGCTGGCCGCTGAGCTGGTCCAGCGTGGAGGCCTTGTCCAGGTAGTCGTCCGGGTCGGCGGACAGGAACAGCTGGAGCGAGGGGTCGAGGCCGCCGCTGCGGTACTGGGCGGTGGCCATGGAGCCGATGCCGTCGCGCAGTTCGTTCAGCTCGTCCTGACCGCGGGCGACCGAGTCCTGCAGCGCGGATATCTGCTTCTGGAGCTTGTCCTGCTTCTCCTGGGCCCCGTTGAACTTCTCGGTGGCCTGCTCGGCCTGCTCGTACAGCTTGTCGACCCGGGACTTCACCTCGTCCTTGCTGGGCTTCTCGCCGGGCGCGGCGTTCGCGGCCTGCGAGGAGAGGGCGACGGCGGCAGCGGCGGCCGTGGTGAGCACGGTGACCCGAGCGCGGCTCGGCTGCTTGGGACGACGGTGGAACGCCACGGAGGCGATCTCCTTCCGAGCAGAGGTTCGGGTAACAGACCCTAATGACTCTCTTATGGTCGGTTCAAATCTTCGCATGAAAATTCTTGGCCGGAACTGCCCGCGACGGAGCGGCTCTTGACGTCACATCGAACAGAAGGGGCCGCGAAGGGTCTGGGGATCGCAAAGAACCTTGACAGTCAATTGGTCTAGTCCAACGATGGGCGTCCATGAGACGCACTCGTGCACTGCAGGCCGCCCTGACCGCAACCGCCCTGTCCACCGCGCTCGTTGCTCTCGGAACGGGCGCCGCGCACGCCTCCCCTCAGCACGCCGCGAAGCCCATGCCCACCCGGGTCGCGGCCCCCTACTTCGAGGCCTGGACCGGTGAGAGCCCCGCCGCGCTCGCCGCCGAGTCCGGCAACAAGTACCTCACCCTGGCCTTCCTCCAGACGCCCGCCGCCGGTTCCTGCACCGCCGACTGGAACGGCGACGCCACCATGCCGGTCGCCCGCTCGACGTTCGGCGCCGACATATCCGCCCTCCAGGCCCGCGGCGGCAACGCCATCCCCTCCTTCGGCGGTTACGCGGCCGACACCACCGGCACCGAACTCGCCGACAGCTGCACCGACGTGGACGCCATCGCCGGGGTGTACGAGAAGCTCGTCACGACCTACGGCATCTCCCGCATCGACCTGGACATCGAGGCCGACTCCCTCGCCGACACCGCGGGCGTCGACCGCCGCAACCAGGCGATCGCCCAGGCCGAGCGCTGGGCCGACCGCACCGGCCACCCGCTCCAGTTCTCCTACACCCTGCCGACCACCACCAAGGGCCTGACGGCCGCCGGCCTGGCCGTCCTCCAGAACGCCGCCGCCCACCACGCGCGCGTCGACGTCGTCAACATCATGACCTTCGACTACTACGACGGCGCGACCCACGACATGGCCGCCGACACCAGGACCGCGGCCGAGGGCCTGCACGCCCAGCTCGCCGCCCTCCACCCGCACCAGAGCGCCAAGGAGCTGTGGGGCACGGTCGGCGTCACCGAGATGCCCGGCATCGACGACTTCGGCCCCGCGGAGACCTTCACCACCCAGAACGCCGTGGACGTCGAGCACTGGGCCGCCGCCCGGGGCATCGACACCCTCTCCCTCTGGGCGCTCCAGCGCGACAACGGCGGGTGCGTCGGCACCGGCGGCTCCAACTCCTGCTCCGGCACCACCCAGGACACCTGGCAGTTCAGCCGGACCTTCGCCCGCTTCGCCCACCGGCGGTAGGCACCCCCGCCGTCCCGGTCGCCCCGGCCCTCCCGGCACCCGCCGCCCTCGAAGTGATCCCGATCCGAGCCCGGGATTACTTCGATGGCGTTCGGAATAGTCGTCGGCGGTGCCCGGTTGTGCGTTGTATGGACGAGATCACGGATCAGACGCACAAGATCGACCTCGGTGCCGTCGGCGCGTGGCGGCACGCGGACACCGAGCCGGAGCTCGCCGTCGAGCTGGAGCGGCTCGGCTACGGCACGCTGTGGCTCGGCAACGTGACCGACCCGGAGCTGACCGTCGTCGAACGGCTGCTGGACGCCACCGAGACCCTGGTCGTCGCCACCGGCATCGTGAACATCTGGTCCAACCCGGCCGACCGGGTGGCCCGTTCGTACCGCCGGATCGCCACCCGCCACCCGGACCGGTTCCTGCTCGGCATCGGCGCCGGACACCCGGAGGCGACCAAGGAGTTCGTCCGGCCGTACCAGGCCCTGAACGACTACCTGGACGTCCTCGACGAAGGCGGGGTCCCGGTGGCGCGCCGCGCCCTGGCGGCCCTCGGCCCGCGGGTGCTGCGCCTGGCGGCCGAGCGCACGGCGGCCGCGCACCCCTACCTGGTCACCCCGGACCACACCCGCGGGGCCCGCGAGATCCTCGGCCCCGGGCCGGTCCTGGCGCCCGAGCAGAAGGTGGTCCTGGAGACCGACCGCGGCCGGGCCCGCGCGATCGGCGACGCCACCCTCGGCTTCTACCTGAACCTGACCAACTACGTCGGCAACCTCCGCCGCCTCGGCTTCGACGACGCCGACTTCGCCGATGGCGGCAGCGACCGGCTCTTCGACGCGCTGATCCTGCACGGCGACGCGGCCCGGGTGGCGGAAGGCGTCCGCGCCCACCACAAGGCCGGCGCCGACCACGTCGCGCTCCAGCTGCTGCACCCCGCGGACACCGACCCGCTGCCGGGCTACCGGGCGCTGGCGTCCGCACTGGGGCTGGGCGGCTAGCGGCAGGGCAGGTTCGCCCTAGACGACGCAGAACTCGTTGCCCTCCGGGTCGCGCAGCAGGACGGCGTACTGGCCCAGGTCCGGCTCGTCCGTGACCCGGAGCACGGCGGCGCCCGCCTCGACCAGTCCGGCCACCGTGGCGGCGACCCGCCGGGTGCGGACCGGGAGCGGGACGTCGCGTCCGCCGCCGACCCTCAGGTCCAGGTGGATCCGGTTCTTCACGGTCTTGGACTCGGGAACCTGCTGGAACCAGACCCGGGGCCCCCGCCCGGCCGGGTCCACGATCGACTCCGGGGTGTCGCCCGCACCCGCGGGCAGCTCCTCGTCGGGCACCCCGATCGCCGACCAGTACGCGCGCCAGGTGGCGTGCCCGGCGGGCGGCGGCTCCGGTTCGTACCCCAGCGCCTCGCTCCAGAACGCCACCAGCCTCGGCGGGTCGGCGCAGTCGATCGTCAGGTCCAGGACCGGTCGCGGTGTCGTCTCCATGACCGGAGCGTCGCAGACGGGTCTGACACTCACGTCCGGCCGGCGCCCCGGCCGTCGGGCGCGCCGTCGAGCAGCGCGTCGAGCAGCCCGTCCAGCGGTGCGGGCACCCGGCCGGGGTCGAGGGCCTCGACCAGGACCCGGCCGTAATGGATCTTCCGTCCCTTCTTCGTGCCGAGGAAGCGGCGGAGCTGCTGCCGCGGGCCTCGGCCCTGCTGGGCGGGCTGGTTCAGGAAGGTCCGCAGGGCCCGCTCGTCGCCCTCGGCCCGGATCAGCTCCGCGACCCGTGGCGGCCCGAGCGCGCGGATCAGCTCGTCCTCCAGGTCGGCGGCGCAGACGAAGAACCCGTGCGGCCCGGCACCGGCCCGCTCCAGGCCACGGGCGTAGTACGGCCACTCCCGCTCGTCGCACAGCCCGGTCAGCCGCAGCCCCAGGCCGGGCGGCCCCAGCAGCCGGGCGTAGCGCCCGGCGTTCATCGCACCGCCCATCGGCAGCACGCACACCCCCTCGGCCGCCGGATCCCGCCCGCGCCGCGCGGCCAGCGCACCGACGGCGGCGACGTCGCTCGGCCCTTCGAGCAGCGCCACGGCCCGCACACCCAGCCGGTCGCCCAGCAGCCCGGCCGAGCGCCGCTCCGGCGCCTCGGCCTCACCGCCGCCGGCCGCCCAGCCGGCCACCGCGTCCCGGAACGCGCTCATGTCCGCCATGGCACGAGTCTCCGTCCGGCCCGCGCGCGGATGCCAGGCAGTTTCCGCCGCCGCGCGGGCCGGACGCCGCTGCGTGCTCCCGGCCGGCCGGTCGGGCGCCGTCAGCTCGGGAACATCCCGGCGGTCGCGTTGACCCAGGTGCCGGTGAGGGCCACCCCGGCGTCCGAGGCGAGGAACGCCGCCAGCGCCGGACGGCCGGGGCCGCCACCGCTCTCGATCGGGTCGCCGCAGACCTCGCGACGCCCTGTCATCGCCGGGACCTCATGCCCGGCCCAGTCCCGTGACGAGGAGGGACACCAGGCGGCGGGCGTCGTAGCCCGGGTCGTTCTCCGCGCCGATGCAGAGGTTGCCGACGCCGCGCATCAGCTCGACGGCGGTCAGGTCGGTACGGATCTCGCCGGACTCGGCCGCCGCGTCGAGGAGCCGGGTGCAGACGGGGACCAGCCGGTCCAGGAAGTAGGCGTGCAGGGTGTCGAAGCCCGTCTGGTCGGAGCGCAGCGCACCGGCCAGGCCGTGCTTGGTGACCAGGAAGTCCACGAACAGGTCGATCCAGCGGCGCAGCGCCTCGTACGGGCCGGCGGCTTCGGTGAGCAGGGCCGGGCCGGCCTCGGCGCAGGCCTCCACCTGGTGGCGGTAGACGGCGATGATCAGGTCCGAACGGGTCGGGAAGTGCCGGTAGATGGTCGCCGTGCCGACACCCGCACGGGCCGCGATGTCGCGTACCGGTGCCTCCACTCCCGCCGCCACGAACGCCGCCGCGGCGGCCTCCAGCAGGGTCGTCTCGTTGCGCCGGGCGTCCGCCCGGCGGGGCCGGACCGCCTGCTCCTCGTCCTTCATCGACCGTCCTCCCTCGGGTGCTCCCTGCGGTGTCACCCTATCGGGGCGTTGCTAAACGGGACAGTGTTCCGTATCGTCGGAGACGTGAAACGGGACGTCGTCCCGCTTGTCTGTCCGTCCGTGGCCCGGACCGCGCCCTCGTCGCGTCAGGTGGCCGTGTCACGTCATGCGAAGGAGACCCGGTCATGCAGTACCGCACCTTGGGCCGTACCGGTGTGCAGGTCAGCGCGCTCGCGCTCGGCGCGATGAACTTCGGCGCGATCGGCCGCACCACGCAGGAGGAGGCGACGGCGATGGTCGACGCCGCCCTGGACGCCGGGATCAATCTGATCGACACCGCCGACATGTACGGCCAGGGCGAGTCGGAGGAGATGGTCGGCAAGGCGATCGCCGGCCGCCGGGACGACATCGTGCTGGCCACGAAGGCGGGCCTGCCGATGGGCGAGGAGCGCAACCACCGCGGCGCCTCACGGCGCTGGCTGGTCACCGAGTTGGAGAACAGCCTGCGCCGGCTCGGCGTCGACCACGTGGACCTCTACCAGATACACCGCTGGGACCCGGCCACGAGCGACGAGGAGACCCTGTCGGCGCTGACCGATCTGCAACGCGCCGGAAAGATCCGCCACTTCGGCTCATCGACCTTCCCCGCGTACCGCATCGTGCAGGGCCAGTGGACGGCCCACGAGCGCCGCCTGAGCCGCTACGTCACCGAACAGCCCAGCTACTCCCTCCTCCAGCGCGGCATCGAGGCCCACGTGCTGCCGGTGACCGAGGAGTACGGGATGGGTGTGCTGGCGTGGAGCCCACTGGCCTCGGGATGGCTCTCGGGGGCCGTGCGCAGGGGCCGGGCCATCACCACCAGCCGGTCCAGGCTCCGCCCCGAGGGCTTCGACCTCGCCCTGCCCGCCAACCAGGCCCGGCTCGACGCCGTGGAGCGGCTCGCCCTGGTGGCCGAGGAGGCCGGGCTGACCCTGATCCAGCTCGCGCTCGGCTTCGTGATCGCCCACCCCGCCGTCACCAGCGCCCTCATCGGCCCCCGCACCCGGGACCACCTGGACTCCCAGCTCGCCGCCGCCGACACCGTGCTCCCCGCCGACGTCCTCGACGCGATCGACTCGATCGTCCCGCCCGGCACCGACCTGGCCGCCCACGAGAAGCACGACACCCCGCCCGCCCTGCTCGACCCGGTACTGCGCCGCCGCTGACCGGCGCCAGGAAGGCCACCCCATGACACCCACGACCCCGCCCAGCTTCGGGATCATGACCGCCCCCATGCAGGTGTCCTACGACGACGTCCTGCGGGTCTGGGAGGAGGCGGACCGGACACCCGAGATCGAGCACGCCTGGCTCTTCGACCACCTCATGCCGATCGGCGGCGACCCCGAGGGGCCCATATTCGAGGGCTGGACGCTGCTGTCCGCCCTGGCCGCCCGGACGCGACGGCTGCGCCTCGGGCTCCTGGTGACCAGCAACCGTTTCCGGCCGCCCGCGATGCTCGCGAAGATCGCCACGACCGTCGACGTGGTCTCCGGCGGCCGGCTGGACTTCGGCATCGGTGTCGGCTCGCGGCCGAACCCGCCCGAGGCCCGCCGCGAGTACCCGGCGCACGGCCTGCCCTTCACCCCGCCCGCGCAGGCCGTCGAGAGCCTGGCCGAGGCCTGCGCCCTGATCCGCCGCCTGTGGACGGCCGCCGAGCCCTTCGACTTCGACGGCATCCACCACCGGCTCACCGGCGCGTTCGCCCGGCCCAGGCCCGTGCAGCGACCGCATCCGCCGATCCTGATCGGCGGTCGATCGGCCGCGACCCTGAGGGTGGTCGCCGCACACGCGGACCTGTGGAACATCCCGGGTGGCGACATCGAGGACTGCGTCCGCCGCAGCGCCCTCCTGGACCGCTACTGCGCGGAGATCGGCCGCGACCCCGCCGAGATCACCCGCTCGATCCACCTCCCGGTCTCCTACGACCGGCCGGACACGACCCGCGCCGCGACGGCCGAGGCGCTGGACGCCGGCTTCCGGCACATCGTCCTCGGCCTGCCGGCGCCCTTTCCGCAGGGGGTCGCGCGGTGGGTGGCGGACGAGCTGATCACCCAGGAGGCCTGACCCGACACGGCCGGCGGACACCGGTCCTGCGCCCGGCAGCGGCCAGGCCGCATGCGGCGCGCCGGTTGTCGCCGGGCAGCCCCACGGCGACAACCGGCTGAGCGGGACGGGCCGCGGCGCACGGTGGGCGTCTCGCTGCCGAACCGCCTGCCGCTCCCGCCGGAATCCGGCCCGCTCAGGAGCCGGGTGCCACATCCCCGGGGTTCCAACCCACGAGCAGCCGTGCGATACGCGCGGCCGGCCCGGCGGAGGTCACCAGCCGAGGACGTCCTCGTCGGCCCGCGCCGCCTGGGGCGGTGTCACCGGGCGGGCGTCGTGGCAGGTGAAGCCGAGCCGGGTCAGCGCGCGGCGCATCTCGAGCGCCGTGAAGTCACGGCGGTTCTGCCGGGTGATCACCTCACCGACCTGCATCACCGGGTAGACGCGGCCGTCGATGGTCACGCCGACGCCGGTGACGGGTTCGGGCGTGTGGCTGCTCATCGAGTGCTCGACCTCACTCTTGGTCAGGTCGAACGGGAAACGGGCGATGACGACACGCATGGATGCCTCCTCAGGGGCGACCGCGGTGAGCGGCGGGGACGGGGGATGCGGACGGCTGTCAGAAGGTGAGGGTGCCAACGCCCGGGGTGTGGCCCCGCGCTCCGGCCGTGAGCGGGTCCTCCTTCGGCTACGACTCGGTCCGTGAGGTGGCGGCCCGGCGGGTCCGGGCGGCGGCCGACCGGCCTCCACGGCCGCGGCCGCGGCCTGCGGACCGGGTGCCTTCGCGTGGCGTGCTCACGCTCGGCGTGGGCAGCGTGACGGGCACGCCCGAGGGGGTGCGGGCGCCGGTGATGCGGTGCAGTTCGTCCTCGCCGGGGCGGACCTGGACGGCACGCGCGGTGATCCCGGCGTCCGTCATCAGGCGGTCCACCGCACGCCGCTGGTGCGGCAGGACGAGGGTGACGACGGTCCCGGTCTCGCCGGCGCGGGCGGTGCGGCCGCCGCGGTGCAGGTAGTCCTTGTGGTCGGCGGGCGGGTCGACGTTGACGACGAGGTCGAGGCCGTCGACGTGGATGCCGCGGGCGGCGACGTTGGTGGCGACCAGGACCGAGACGTGGCCGTCCTTGAACTGGGCCAGGGTCCGGGTGCGCTGCGACTGGGACTTGCCGCCGTGCAGGGCCGACGCCCGGACGCCGACGGCGAGCAGCCGCTTGGCGAGCCGGTCCGCGGCGTGCTTGGTGTCCAGGAACATCAGCACGCGGCCGTCCCGGGCGGCGATCTCGGTGGCGGCCGTCTCCTTGTCGGCGTCGCGCACGTGCAGCAGGTGGTGCTCCATGGTGGTGACCGCGCCCGCGGACGGGTCGACCGAGTGCACGACGGGGTCGTGGAGGTAGCGGCGGACCAGGAGGTCGATGTTCCGGTCCAGGGTGGCGGAGAACAGCAGTCGCTGGCCGCCGGCGGGCACCTGGTCGAGCAGGGCGGTCACCTGCGGCATGAAGCCCATGTCGGCCATCTGGTCGGCCTCGTCGAGGACGGCGATGCCGACCTGGTCCACGCGGCAGGCGTCCCGCTCGATGAGGTCGCGCAGGCGGCCGGGCGTCGCGACGACGACCTCGGCACCGGCCCGCAGGCTGCTGATCTGCCGTCCTATCGACATGCCGCCCACCACGGTGGCGAGCCGCAGCCGCAGGGCGCGGGCGTAGGGGGTGAGCGCGTCGGTGACCTGCTGGGCCAGTTCCCGGGTGGGGACGAGGATCAGGGCGAGCGGCTGCTTGGGCTGGGCGCGCTGCCCGTCCAGGCGGGCCAGCAGCGGCAGGCCGAAGGCGAGCGTCTTGCCCGAGCCGGTGCGGCCCCGGCCCAGGACGTCCCGGCCGGCCAGCGCGTTCGGCAGGGTGGCGGCCTGGATCGGGAAGGGGACGGTCACGCTCTCCGCGCGCAGCGCCGTCAGCAGCCGTTCGGGCATGTCCAGCTCGGCGAACGTCTCGACGGGGGGCAGGGGTTCGGTGAGGGTGACCGGCAGGGCGAACTCCTGGCGACCCGGCGCGGAACGCTGGGTGCGGCCGTTCTTGCGGCCGGCGCCGGTGCCCTGGCGGGCCGTCTGGGAGCGGTCGGGGTGGGCGGCGCTCCGGTCCGTGCGGTGACGTCCGGAGGTACCGCCGGTGCGGCGGCTGCGGTTCATGGGGGAACCTTCCTCGATGCGGCGTATCGAGGAATTCCGGCCGGCGGGCGGACGGCCGCACGAGGAATCACAAGAATGAGCCGGAGAAAAAAGAGAAAAGCCGGGGCCCGCGCCCCAAGAGCGCGGGCCCCAGCCTGAAATCGCTCGAACTCAGTTCGTAGCGGTTCGCGTCAGCTTCAGGCGGGAACGATGTTCTCGGCCTGCGGGCCCTTCTGGCCCTGCGTGACGTCGAAGGTCACCTTCTGGCCTTCCTGAAGCTCGCGGAAGCCAGAAGTGGCGATGTTCGAGTAGTGGGCGAAGACGTCGGGGCCGCCACCCTCCTGCTCGATGAAGCCGAAGCCCTTTTCCGCGTTGAACCACTTCACGGTGCCAGATGCCATATTGAATCTCCCTTGAGGGGCAGTGCCGGACTCCGCACTTCACGAAGCCGAGTCGCCGCGATGATCACCCCTCCGGAATGATTCCGGAAAGCTTTACAAAGAAAAGAATTTCTCTGGCAACCAAAACTGCAACTGCTATCACGCTAACACAGACAGGCTGTAAGCGGCCATGCGTTTACGGTGCCGCACGGCGATTCTGATGCCGCCGCCGGGGGTAATTCTGTACCCGCGGGACTAGATATCCGTGCGGTGCCCGCCGAGCCGCCGGCTGATCTCCCGGTTCAGCCGGAGGGCGTCCGCGAGCTGGTTCTCGAGGGAGATGATGCGGCACGCGGCCTCCACGGGCGTGCCCTGGTCGACCAGCTCCCGGGCGCGCGCGACGATGCGCAGCTGACGGCGGGAGTACCGGCGGTGACCTCCCCGCGAACGCAGCGGAGCGATCAGCCCGGCCGCGCCGATGGAGCGCAGGAAAGCGGGGGTGATGCCGAGAACCGCGGCGGCTCGTCCCATGGTGTAGGCGGGATAGTCGTCGTCGTCGAGGTGGTCGGCGACCGGGGCGTTCTCTGCGGGCATGACACCTTCGTTTCGAGGACGCGGCGGGGGCCCGGGCAGCCTGGCGCCGGTCTCCGTTGACCCGGCGCCATCCGCGTCGCATGGCAACCCTAACTCCGGCGGCCTTGGAGATGTGGTTCCGCCGTGACAGATTTCCTTGAGTGGCCGCACCGGAACGCCTCAGGGCCGGTCGGCGGGGCGCCCGGCGCGTGATCGCTCCGTTCGGCCTATCGCCCGGACGGCACCGGAGGCGTCGGACGCCGCGTCGCCGCCGCGGAGCCCGGCCACGGCCCTCGCGTGGTCCGTCCGATCCGGCTTCAGCGGGCGGCGCGCAGTTCGGCGTGCAGCTCGGGGCCCCGCCAGGTGCGCGGCGCGGCCTCCGCCGCGTGGACCAGCTCGACCAGGCGGGCGTTCGCGGGCGCGGTCCGTCCGTGCGCGGCGGCCAGGGCGACGATCTCGCCCTGGAGGGAGTCGATCTCGGTGGGCCGGCCGCGCTGCAGGTCCTCCCACATCGACGAGCGGGCGTGCGCGTCGATCCGCAGGGTCGCGCCCGCCAGCCGCCGGAAGAGCCCGTCGGGCAGGCCGAGGACGTGGGGGGTGACGGCCGGCGCGGTGGGGCCGAGGCGGGCCGGGGCGACCCCGGCGGCCCGGTAGGCGGCAAGGGCCTCCCGCTGGCACAGGGCGAGGCAGCGGCGGTAGTCCCGCTCGCCCAGCTGGTCGCGGAGCGGCAGCCCGGACAGGGCGTTGATCGCGTTGTTGAGGTTCAGCAGCAGCTTGGCGTGCTGCACCTCGGACATGTCGGTGCGGGCCGCCACCGCCAGGTGCGCCGCGCGGAGGGCGGCGACGAGCCGGTCGTCGGGCTCGGTCATCAGCGTGCCGGGCATGCCCTGGTGGACCGTGCCCGGCTCGGACCGCACCACGTTGTACGGCACCATCCCGGCCAGCACGGTGCGGCCGGGGAGCGCGGCGCGCAGGGTGGCCGGGTTGTGCAGCCCGTTCTGGAAGCTGACCACGACCGCGCCGGGGGCGAGATGCGGGGCGAGGCCCTCGGCGGCGGCCGCGGTGCCGGCGGTCTTCACGGTGACCAGCACGTAGTCGGCGCCGGCCGCCGCCTCCGGCCCGGTGGCCAGGGTCAGCCGCTCCGGGGCGAGCCGGACGGGCGGCCGCGCGGAGGTGCTGAGGGTCAGCCCGCGCTCGCGCAGCACGTCCATGGCGGCGGGTCTGCCGATGAGTGTCACGTCGTACCCGGCGGCGCTCAGCCGGCCGCCGAGGTGGCAGCCGACGGCACCGGCGCCGAGGACGGCGAAACGGGGTCCGGGCCGGGGGGAGACGGGAGGTGCGGAGGACATGGGGGCTCCTGCGGAAGGCGGGTGAGCAACCGTACTCACGTACGGGGCGCTCGCGTCAGGCGGATCGCGTGATCAACGGCCGCCGGGGCCGGGGCCGGTGCGTCCTTCGAGGCCGTCCAGCAGGAGGGCGAGGCCTCCCAGGAACTCCTGGTCGGCGTCGAGGGTGCGGGCGGTGCGGGCGGCCGCGGCCAGGTGCGGGAACGCGTCGGGCGGCAGTTGGGAGAGGGCCACCGTCCCGGCTCCGGCCAGCGAGCCGAGGTGTTCCAGCTGGATGGCGCCGATGAGCTGGCTGAGCAGGGCGCGCAGGCGACGACCCGCCGCTCGCCCGCCGTCCCCGTCTTTCCGAGGATCACCAGTACCCCTCGGACCACCGCAGCACCCCGGGCGAGTGGTGCCGGTGGGCGATGGTCAGCGGGACCAGCGCGGGGTGGACCACCGCGGGGTGGGCGCCCACGGCGTCGCGCATGCGCCGCACCATGACGGTGATCCGCTCGCGCCACCCGGCGGCGGGGTCCGGCGCCCCGGTGTCCACGGCGCCCAGGACCAGCTCCACGACGAGCCGCTCCAGTTCCTCGCGGTCGCGGACGTACCGGTAGAGCCCCGTGGTGCTCATGCCGACGTACTCGGGCCGGTCTGAGTATCCGCACTCTGTCCGGCGTCCGGGCCGCGAACGACGCTGGACGCATGAGACCTCACAAGCCCGTTCTTCGAGGAGCGCTGCCCGCGCTCGCGCCCGCCGCGGTGGCCGTGGCGGCCTGGGCCGCCTGGCTGGGCTGGGACCAGCGGTACGACGTGCGGCCCGACGGATCGGTGAGCGGACCCTACGAGGGCTGGCAGATCGGCGGGCTCGTGCTGACCCTGCTGGTCGCCGTCGCCTGGGCGACGGCCCGCGGGCACAGCGCGGCGGCCGTGGCCGGCACGACCGCCGGACTGGCACTGGCCGCCTTCGTCGACTGGTCGGGCGACGGCGACGGGCTGTTCATGGTCGGGGTGGTGCTGGTGGCGGTGGGCGCCTTCGTCTGCTCCGCGGTCGTCTCCGCCGTCACCGACACCCTGCGCGGGGACGCTCCGCCGGTGCGCTGAGCACCGGATCGGGGGACCGCCGGCCGCTCCACCGGGACCGCCCCCGCCGCTCACGGTCCGGCGACCGCCCCGCCGCTCACGGTCCCGCGACCGCCCCGGCCTACCGTCCGCGGCCGCCCGCCCCGGGTTCCGCCGCCCCCGCCGTCCGCAGCAGGAGCACCGCCACGTCGTCGGTGTGGCCGCCGTCGGGCCAGGTGTGCCGGACGAGGCTGTCGATGAGCCCCTCCAGGTCGTGGACGCGGGCATGGGCGAGGTGGGCGGTCAGACCGGCGGTGGCACGCACGACGTCGCAACCCGGATGTTCGATCAGTCCGTCCGTGTAGAGGGCGAGGACCGCACCGGCCGGGAGCGCGGCCCGGGTGACCGGGTAGCGGGCGTCCGCGTCCACGCCCAGCGGCGGCCCCGGCTCGATGTCGAGGGAGTGGGCCCGGCCGGGCCCGGTGCGCAACAGCGGCGGCGCGTGACCGGCGCTGGCCAGGGTCAGCTCCCGGCTCATCAGGTCCAGGTGGACGTAGAGGCAGGTCACCAGGAGCTCCGAGGAGAGATCGGTGAGCAGCCGGTTGGTGCGGGCGACGACCTGGTCCGGGGCGGCTCCGCTGGTGGTGTGGGCGTGGATGGCCGTGCGGACCTGCCCCATCAGCGCGGCGGCCGCCATGCTGTGCCCCTCCACGTCACCGATGACGGCCGCCGCGGTGGTGGCGTCCAGGCGGAGCAGGTCGTAGAAGTCGCCGCCCACGTCGATGCCGTGCCCGGCCGGCAGGTAGCGGGCGGCGACGTCGAGACCGGGCAGCTCGGGCAGGCCGCGGGGCAGCAGCGCCTGCTGGAGCTGGTGCACCAGGTGGTGCTGGGTGTCGTACACGCGCGCCCGGTCCAGCGCCTGGGCCAGCAGCCCGGCCAGCGGGCTCAGGACGGCCCGCTCGTCGGCGGTGAAGGTGTGCGGACGGTCGTACGACAGGATGCAGCAGCCCACCGGACGTCCCGAGATCAGCAGGGGCAGGACGGCCCACGCCTGCTTTCCGCTGATCAGCGGGGCCCTGGGATGGCTGCGGGTGAGTTCGGCGGGGCTGCCGAAGTAGGCCGGGACGCCGGTGGCCAGGGCCCGGCCGGCCGGCGTGAGGTCGGTGTCGAGGGGGAGCGCGTCGAGGCGTTCGGCGAGGTCGGCGGGGTAGCCGTGCCGGCCGGCGATCCGCAGACGGCCCGCCTCGGCGATGCTGAGCAGCAGCCCCTGCGCGCCGAACGCGGGCAGGATCTGGTCCGCGATCAGCTCCACGAGGTCCTGCGTGGTGACCGTCTCGGTGAGCGCCACCGCCTGGTGGACCAGCTGGAACAGCCGGCCCGGCGTGGCCGGGGCCGGTTCGCCGGCGGCGGGCGGCGCAGCGGCGGCCTGCTCGCCGGGGACCACGCGCACGCTGATGCCGCGGTGGTCCGGGTGCAGGTGGAAGGTCAGCCACCGGTTTGGCGGGCGGCGCGCGCTGAAGGACACGGGAGTGCGGCTGACCACCGCCATGCGGTACCGCTCCTCGTACCGCAGGTCGTCCAGCCACGGCAGGGACTGCCAGGGCCGGGTGCCCAGCAGCCCGTCCGGGTCCCGGCCCAGCAGCCGGGCGGCGGCCGCGGAGACGAACGTGACGCGGCCCTCCAGATCGAGCGCGAGGGCGCCCTCCGGAAGCCGGTCCAGATAGTCGGCGGCGGCACTCGGCCCGGTCCGGGCGGGAAGGCCCGGTGCCGCCACGGGGACGACGCCGGGCCGGTCGGGCAGGACCAGCGGCCCCGGCGCGTCGTCCAGGACCCGGGCCAGCCGGCGCGCGCTCGCGATGACGTGCTGCCGTTCGCGGGCGGTGGCGCGGGGCGGATGCCCGGCGGGCCACATCAGCACCAGCCCGCCCCAGCAGCACCGCGCCCCGCGCAACGGCGCCGCGGCGAGCGCGAACGGGTACGGCAGGACGGCCGCCATCCGCGGATAGCGGCGGGCCATCTCGTCCTGCCCGCCGACCCACACCAGGCGGTGCTCCCGGATCGCGTCCGCGACCGGCACGGGAGCGGTCAGCGCCAGCCGCTGCCAGGGCGCGGTGAAGTCGACGGGCAGCCCGCACAGCGACACCAGGCGCAGCAGCTCGGCCCGCTCCTCGATGAGGTACACCCCGCCGATCGTCGCTCCCGTCCGGCGCACCGCACGGGCCAGCGCCCCGCCCAGGGCGTCCCCGACCGGGAAACCACCCCTGGGCCGGGCACGGTGCCGCATGACCTCGTCCTCCGGTCGAGTGCCGCGGACGGTACGCGCCGTACCGCCTCCCGCCACCCCCGATGTCCGCCCCCGACGGTGCGTGACGCATACCACCCATTCAAGGAAATACGCATCCACCGCGCTGCCGCAACACCGGCCGTGGCCCCCGGCCGCTCCGCCGCCGCGCCGCGCGCCGGAGCCCGGCCGCGGGACAGGGCCTAGGATCCGGGCCATGGCCCAGACCATGAGCGCGGTGGACCGGTTCGAGGCGGCGAGGCCCCGGCTGGCCGCCATCGCCTACCGGCTGCTCGGCTCCGCGAGCGAGGCCGAGGACGCCGTGCAGGAGACGTATCTGCGCTGGCAGGCCGCCGACACCGGCCGTATCGAGGTCCCCGAGGCCTGGCTGACGAAGGTGCTCACCAACCTGTGCCTCAACCAGCTCACCTCGGCCCGCGCCCGCCGCGAGACCTACGTCGGCCAGTGGCTTCCCGAGCCGCTGCTCGCCGGGGACCCGATGCTCGGCCCCGCCGACACCGCGGAACGGCGCGAGTCCGTGTCGTACGCCGTCCTGATCCTGCTGGAGCGGCTCACGCCCGGCGAGCGCGCGGTGTACGTGCTGCGGGCGGCCTTCGACTACCCGCACCGGGAGATCGCCCGGATCCTCGACATCACCGAGGCCGCCAGCCAGCAGACGTTCCACCGCGCCAGGCGGCACGTCGCCGACGGCAGGACGCGCGCCGAGGTCGGCGAGGCCGCCGCCCGCCGGATCATCGAGGAGTTCCTCGCGGCCGCCACCAGCGGCCGGACCGAGCCGCTGGTCCGGCTGCTCACCGCGGACGCGGTCGCGGTCGGCGACGGCGGCGGCAAGGTGCCGGCCCGCGCCAAGGCGTTCGAGGGCGCGGTCGCGGTCGCGACCTTCCTGCGGGGCCTGTTCAGGCCGGGCCCGGCCCAGCGGGCGCTGGCCGGCGGCCCGGTCGAGCTGTACGCCGCGACCGCCAACGACGGCCCCGCCCTGGTCGCGGTCGTCGACGGCCGGGTCTTCGGCGTCATGTGCCTGGAGATCACCGCCGACGGCATCGCCGCGCTCCGCAACCAGGTCAACCCCGACAAGCTCGACCGCGCGACCCGGCAGTGGGCGGCCGGCGACCACGGCGAACCGCTGCTGCGGCTCTTCTGACCCCGTGTGAGCCGCTTCACTCCGCGTTCCCGTCAGGAATCGGCGGGCCGTCCGGTTCAAGGGGCGAACCGCTCGACTCGCCGCCTTTCGACAGGAGCACGGACATGCAGCACCGCATCGTCGTCCTCGGCGCCGGATACTCCGGAGCCCTCGCCGCCGGCCGCCTCGCCAGGCGCCTGCACCGCGACGACGTCGCCATCACCCTCGTCAACGCCGAACCGGACTTCGTCGAACGCGTCCGGATGCACCAGCTGGCGGCCGGCCAGGACCTCAGGCCCCGGCCGCTCGCCGGGATGTTCGCGGACACCGGCGTCCAGGTGAGGCTCGCCAGGGTCACCGCCGTGGACGCCGACCGCAGGACGGTCACCACCGTCGACCCGCGGGAGCGCGCCCAGGTCCTGGAGTACGACACCCTCGTCTACGCCCTCGGCAGCGCCTGGGACGACCAGGGCGTCCCCGGCGTCGCCGAGCACGCCCACCAGATCGCCGGCCGCCCCGGCGCGCTCCGGCTGCGCGAACGGCTCGCCGCCCTGCCGGCCGGACAGCCCGTGCTCGTGGCCGGCGGCGGACCGACCGGCCTGGAGGCCGTCACCGAGATCGCCGAGGCCCGCCCGGACCTGGCCGTCGCGCTCGCCGCCCGCGGCGCCCTCGGCGCCTGGCTCTCCGACAGGGGCCGCCGGCACCTGCGAAAGGTCCTCGACGGGCTCGGCGTCACCGTGCACGAGCACACCGAGGTGACCGCCGTGACGGCCGACCACGTCACCACCGCCGACGGCCGTACGCTGCCCGCCGCGGTCACGGTGTGGACCACCGGCTTCACCGCCCGCCCGGTCGCCGGCACCGGCACGCTGGAGGTCACCGGCTCCGGCCGGATCGTGGTCGACGCCACCATGCGGTCGGTCTCGCACCCGGACGTGTACGCCGTCGGCGACGCCGCACTGGCGACGGGCCCCGGCGACAAGCCGCTGCGGATGTCGTGCGCGACCGGCGCCCCGATGGCATGGCTGGCCGCCGACGCCCTCGCCGCCCGCCTGACCGGCGCCAAGCCGCCGAAGGTGCCGCTGCGCTACTTCAACCAGTGCATCTCGCTGGGCCGCGGGCAGGGCCTGATCCAGTACGTCACCGCCGACGACCGTGCCGTGGCGGCCGTCCTGACCGGACGCACCGCCGCGCTCTACAAGGAACTGATCTGCAGGGGCGCCGCCTGGGCCGTGGCCAACCCGACCTTCGCCCTCCCGGCCCGCGCCCGCCGCGTCCTGCCGGACCGGGCCCGCACCGCCCCGGAGGCGGCCACCCCGGCCTGACCCGGGTCGCACACGGCCCGCCGCCTCGGCGGGCCGTGCACCCGCACGACACCTCCCGCGCTACGCGCCCTTGGGCCCCGTCGACTGCACCACGTCGAAGGACCACAGCGTCGACCCGGAAGCCGCCGGCTTCGACCGCTCGCCCTGCGCACCACCCTGGTGCGCCGACTTCATCGGACCCTCCATCCACGCCTGGAAGGCCTCCTCGTCCCGCCACCGCGTGTACACGAGGTACTGCTCGGTCCCCTCTACGGGCCGCAGCAGCTCGAACCACTCGAACCCGTCCGAGTCCTCCACGGCGTGCGCCCGCGACGCGAACCGCTTCTCCAGCACCTCCCGCTGCTCGGCGGGCACGGTCAGCACGTTGATCTTCACTACGCTCATGGCCTCATCCTGCCGCAGCGATGATCAGGAGAGCGTGAGCGACCGGGACCCGCGCGGGCACCGTGACGCCGAGTGGGGCGGGGGCACGCCGGCCGCCAGGATTTACCGCGCTCTCGTACAACCCTTGATCACCGGCGCGGGTCTCCTGATCGCTGGACACCATTGACTGCGGCCGACCGCCGGGAGGCGGCCGGCCCCCGCATGCCGCAGGAGACGACCCGCATGCACACGTTCCCGCGACTCGCCCTCGCGACGGCCACCGCGGCCGCGCTGACAGGCGGTCTGCTCACCTTCTCCGCCGCCTCGGCCACGGCCGCCGACTCCTTCAAGGTCGCGCGCGCCGACTTCAACGGCGACGGCATCGGCGACATCGCCACCTCGGCCACCACCGCCTACGTCAGCGGTCACAAGGGCGCCGGCCAGGTCGTCGCCCTGTACGGCTCCGCCTCCGGCATCACCGCCGCCAAGCGCACCACCCTCAGCCAGAACAGCGCCGGCGTCCCCGGCACCGCCGAGGCCGGCGACAGCTTCGGCGAGGCCCTGGCGTACGCCGACTTCAACGGCGACGGCTACGACGACCTCGCCGTCGGCGCCCCGTCGGAGAAGGTCGGCAGCGACACCGACGGCGGCAGCGTCACCCTCCTGTGGGGATCCAGGAGCGGCCTCACCGGCAAGGGCGTCGACATCAAGGACCCCTCGCCGAGCAGCCACGACTTCTGGGGCCTGCAGCTCGCCGCCGGCGACTTCGACGGCGACGGCAGGGCCGACCTCGCCGTCGGCTCCTCCGCCGCCACCGTGTGGGTGTTCAAGGGCGGCTTCTCCGCGAGCGGCACGCCCGGCGGCCGGTACACCGTCAAGCCGCCGATCGAGCCGGGCGCCGGCTCCAACCCGTACGGCCCGATGAAGCTCACCGCCGGTGACGTCAACGGCGACGGCCGCACCGACCTCGTCGTCGACGGGTACGAGACGAAGACCAGCAAGCACTGGAACACCAACTACTGGCTGCCGGGCACCGCCAAGGGCGTGACCGTGACCGGCGCCAAGACGCTGAAGAGCGGCATCGTCACCGGCATCGCCGACATCAACGGCGACGGCTTCGGCGACATCGTCAGCGGCGCCCCCTGGGACGCCGGCAGCGGCGGGACCGTCTTCCCGGACTCCGCCACCGGCGGCCGGGTCGCCATCACCTACGGCAGCGCCTCCGGCCCGGCCAAGGCCACCATGTTCAACCAGAACACCTCCAACGTCCCCGGCACCTCCGAGAAGGGCGACAACTTCGGCTGGGAGATCGACCTCGGGGACGTCAACGGCGACGGCTACGCCGACCTCGCCATCTCCAGCCCGTACGAGGACATCGGCAGCAACGCCGACACCGGCCAGGTCACCGTCCTCTACGGCTCGAAGACCGGCATCGACCTGGCCTCCGGCGCCCAGTCCTTCGCGCAGAGCACGGCGGGCGTCCCCGGCGACGACGAGAAGGGCGACCTCTTCGGCGCCGACGTCAAGCTCGACGACGTCACCGGCGACGGCAGAGCCGACCTGGTCGTCGGCTCGTACGAGAACGGCGGCGACGGCGCGCTGACCTACCTGCCATCCAACGGCTCGAAGATCACCGCCACCGGCTCCCGGGCCCTCTCCCCGGGCGGACTGGGCGTCTCCACGACCGGCACCCCGCAGCTCGGCGCGGTCCTCGCCGACTGACCGGCCCGTCTCTGATCGGCCCTGATCCCCGCAGGGGGTTCCCTTAGGGGATGTCACAGCTCTGCGGCAATGGCGGGCTCGGGTGCCCGAGCCCGCCACACCGGTCTCCGGGACCAGGTACGTTCGAAGACGTGGCTGGATTCAGGATCGGACGCGGCGGCCGGGACGACCGAGCCCCGCACACGCGACCGCAACAACCCGCGTACGGACAGCAGGCACCGCCGCAGAGCTTCGGCGGACAGCCGGCGGGCCCGTCGTACGGGTACCCGCCGGCTTCGCAGCCGTACCCGCAGCACGGCGGGGGCGGCGGCTGGCCGCAGGCCCAGGCGCGCGGCGGCCACCCGAGACCGGGCGGCGACGGCCCGGAGTACTTCGGTGACGACCACGGCTACGGCGGTCACGGCACCGGTGCTCCCGACCCGTACGCGGCGAACCAGCCGGGCCACACCCAGGCCTTCTCGGTCGACGAGGCGAGCGGCTACACGCAGGGTGCGACCTACCACGCCGGCTCGGCGGCGCCGTCCGGACCGATCGGCCCGCGGCTGCACTGGAAGGACCTGCTCAAGGGCATCGTCCTCGCCCCGAACCAGACGTTCCTGCAGATGCGGGACTACGCGATGTGGGGCCCGGCCCTCGTCGTGTCCTTCCTCTACGGCCTGCTCGCGGTCTTCGGCTTCGACGGCGCCCGCGAGGACGCGATCAGCGCCACGCTCACCAACGCGATCCCGATCGTGCTGACGACGGCGATCGCGATGGTGCTCTCCGCCTTCGTGCTGGGCGTGGTGACCCACACGCTGGCCCGTCAGCTGGGCGGCGACGGCGCGTGGCAGCCGACGGTCGGCCTCTCGATGCTGATCATGTCGATCACGGACGCGCCCCGCCTGCTCTTCGCCATGTTCTTCGGCGGCGACGCGGGCTTCGTGCAGATCCTGGGCTGGGTCACCTGGATCGCCGCGGGCGCGCTCCTGACCCTGATGGTCGGCAAGTCCCACGACCTGCCCTGGCCGAAGGCCCTGGGCGCCTCGGCGATCCAGCTGATCGCCCTGCTGTCGATCGTGAAGCTGGGCACGTTCTAGCCCCACGCGTCCACCCACGAGGAAGGCCCCCGGCGGACAGCCGGGGGCCTTCCTCGTTCCTGCGCCCGTCCGCCGGGATCCCCCGCCCGGGGGCTCCCGCGCGCACCGGTGGGTTCCGCGGATCACGCGACCGCGCTGGAGCCGCGGAGCGGTCCCCGTGCGCCGTCGTACCCAAATGAGCGCTCCGTGGGGCGCGGGCGATCCGGAGGGGCCATGAGTCCGCTCGTGCGACGGGCGGGCACCACCGAGCGCCCAGGTCGGCGGGGTGAGCCGGTTGCGCGGACCGGAAAGGGCACTGGGTGTGCACACGGAAGCCCGACGGCCGCGAGCGGCACCGGGCGGTCCGCGTGCCGAAGGGAAATCAGCGAGGACGACGGACCCGGCTGATGCGGGCGGCCTCGCGACCAGCGCCACCGAACCCTCACTCCAGCGAGCGAAGAGGAGAACGACATATGTCCATGACCCAGAGCGGACGGCTCGACCTGTCCTCGAACAACGCCAGCGAGATCACCGGCGGGGACACCTCGACCTTCACCCAGGTCGTGTTCCCCACCCCGTTCCCGGCCAACTCCCAAGTCATCGTCCTCACGCAGGTCCAGACGTTCCGCGGTCCGGACACCCCGGGGGTGCGCATCCACGACGTCACCGTGAAGGGGTTCAAGATCCGGCTCAACGAACTCGTCGGCAGCGGCGGGGCTCTGGCCGACGGCAGGCACACCGCCGAGACCATCGGCTGGATCGCCACCACCGTCAGCGGCTGACCGCTCCCGGCGGCCCGGGGTGCGCGCCGCGCGACGCGGTGCGCACCCCGGGCCGCCATCGGCAAGGCGATGCCGATGCTGACGGGAGAGTTCACCCGGCGGGAGCTGTCCGTCGCGGGCGGGCCGGGCCTTCGGACGGTGCGAGGGCCGCATCCGTCACCGACACCAGCGATCACGCAGAACGGTGGGACCCCACAGGGGACGAAGTCTGCCGCGAGGGGCGCGCCTTCACCGGCTCAGAGTGCTTCCTTCGACGGAGTGACCTGCTCGCCCGACCTGCGCACCACCGGCAGGACGCTCCACGGGAAGTTGATCCACTTGTCGGTCCGCTTCCACACGTACTCGCACTTCACGAGCGACTGGGGCTTCTCGTAGATCACGGCCGAGCGGACCTCGGCGACGGTGTCCAGGCAGAAGTCGCGGACCAGCTTCAGGGTCTTGCCGGTGTCGGCGACGTCGTCGGTGATCAGCACCTTCTTGTCGCTGAAGTCGATCGCGTTGGGGACGGGCGCCAGCATGACCGGCATGTCGAGGGTCGTGCCCACCCCGGTGTAGAACTCGACGTTCACCAGGTGCAGGTTCTTGCAGTCGAGCGCGTAGGCGAGCCCGCCGGCGACGAACACGCCACCGCGGGCGATGCTCAGCACTATGTCGGGCTCGAACCCGTCGTCGGCGATGGTCTGCGCCAGCTCGCGCACGGCGACGCCGAACCGCTCGTAGCTGAGTTCCTCCCGCACGTCATCGCTCATGACCGGTCCCTCACACCTGCGTCCGATGGAAACTGAGGTAGGAGCGGGACGGGGTCGGTCCGCGCTGCCCCTGGTACCGGGAGCCGTAGCGCTCGCTGCCGTAGGGGTGCTCGGCGGGGGAGGAGAGCCGGAACATGCACAGCTGCCCGATCTTCATGCCCGGCCACAGCTTGATGGGGAGGGTCGCGAGATTGGACAGCTCAAGGGTCACGTGGCCGCTGAACCCGGGGTCGATGAACCCGGCGGTGGAGTGCGTGACCAGCCCGAGCCGTCCCAGCGAGGACTTGCCCTCCAGCCGGGAGGCGAGGTCGTCGGGGAGCGAGACGACCTCGTACGTCGACGCGAGGACGAACTCCCCGGGGTGCAGGATGAACGGCTCGTCGCCGTCCGGCTCCACCAGCCGGGTCAGGTCCGGCTGCTCGACGGAGGGGTCGATGTGCGGGTACCGGTGGTTCTCGAACACCCGGAAGAGGCGGTCCAGCCGCACATCGATGCTCGACGGCTGCACCATGGTTTCGTCGTAGGGATCGATCCGTACCCGCCCGGCGTCGATCTCGGCCCGGATGTCCTTGTCTGAGAGAAGCACGCCCCGAGGATACGCAAGGCGCGCGGACCGGCCACAATCGCGACAGTCCGCGCGCCCGTGCTGGTGCCGGCGGCGCTACTGCCGCTGCTTCTCCAGAGCGACCGGCACGACACTGCGCAGCCGGGCGCACCGAGGACACCGGACGAGCCGGCCGGGGCCGAGCCGCTCGGCCTGCTGCATCGGGAACGAAGTGGTGCTGAACACGTGCCCTTCGGCACAGCGGACGACGGTGCGTTCCATCAAGTCCCTTGAATCCCTTCCCCAGGAGCCGCGTCGGGCTGACTGCCGTGACCGACGGAAAGCCACATTACGGGATCAAAGGGACGGCTCTCCAGGCGGCACTCCGGCCCGCCCGGCCCCTCTCTCGCGCCCCCACCGTACGCCCCAACTCCGGTCGCCCGCACCCGTATCCCACCCCGTGAAACACGGCTGGACCCCACGGTCGGAGCACCGGGGCGCGGTCATGAGGTACAGTGAGCGAGCGTTCGGACACCGGCCTCGTCGGCGTCTTGCGCGGGTGTAGTTTAATGGTAGAACATCAGCTTCCCAAGCTGAGAGCGCGAGTTCGATTCTCGTCACCCGCTCCAGAATGAAACCCCAGGTCAGCGGCCTGGGGTTTGTTTGTTGTCTAGTCCAATTCGGGGGCTGCGTGCCCTCCGTGTGCCCTAAGCCGAGGGGGAAGGGCTCTCCGGAAGGGCTCTTTGTTGCGATTCGAGGCGCCAGAGGGTCGGCCATCTCAAATCGCGAGACGCACTTCGAGTGATCCGTGTCACGCCTGGAATAAGGGCCTGCAAATCACCTACGCGAACATCGAGTTCGCGCACCGAACTGGGCGGTGTGCGCTGTTGTCAGCGGCCGACGCTCTCGCCCTCGATGTTCGCGCTGTCGGACCGCTGGAATGCAGACCCTCGCCTCCGCGTGCGACCCGCGGTGGGTGCGGGTCGTCGAAGTTGGCTCCACGAGTCCTTATCGTCGTTCTGACGAAATTGAAGTAGAGTGCGTGCTGGAAGGGGGCGCCCTCGTCCGAGGGGGTGCCGTGCTCGGTACCAAGGAGCGCAAGTTCATGACATCTGAGACTGCATCAGCAAGTGGGGCAGCCGCCGTGGTTCCGCTCTCGATCCCCGCCGGAAAGGTCATGGATCCGGCAGTAGCTCTGTCGCTCAACGTCCATGCTGGTCCTGGGGTATATGCACTCCTGCTGGGCTCCGGAGTGTCCCTTGCGTCCGGGGTGAAGACGGGCTGGGGCATCGTCCAGGACCTCGTCGCCAAGGTTGCTGCGGCGCATGCCCCTCACGATCCGGATGCGGCCCGGTCTGCTGCTGAGGATCCGGAGGGCTGGTGGCAGGAGAAGTTCGGAGAGGCTCTGAGCTATTCCGGGCTCTTGGCTGCAGTCGCTCCCACCTCCGCTGCCCGGCAGACTCAGCTATCCGGTTACTTCGAGCCTGAAACGAGCGACGGGGAAGGCGGCGCCAAGCTGCCTACTGCTGCGCATCGCGCGATCGCAAAACTCGTCAAGCGCGGCAGTATTCGGGTCATTCTGACCACGAACTTCGACCGGCTCATGGAACATGCATTGCAAGAGGTGGGCGTCTCGCCCCAAATCATCCACAGGCCGGACCAGGTAAAGGCCATCAAGCCGCTGGCGCACAGCCCTGTCACGATCATCAAGCTGCACGGCGACTACGCCGATCTCGATCAGCGCAACACTGTGGACGAACTCGGCACCTATCCCGAGGACCAACAACACCTCCTGGACCGTGTCCTGGATGAGTACGGACTGATCGTGTGCGGTTGGTCGGCCGACTGGGACAAAGCGCTCGTCCGTGCTGTGGAAGGAACGCGCTCGCGCCGTTATCCGATGTTCTGGTCCCAGTACGGGCCTCTGGGTAACGCAGCGCAAGGGCTGACGGCGCAGCACTCAGCCGCGATCATCCAGGGAATGACCGCGGACGAACTGTTCACGGACTTGCTCCGGCGACTCGAAGCACTAGACCACATGTCTACGCCTCCCATCAGCCGGGACATGGCTGTCGTACGTCTAAAGCGGTCGCTTGCTGACCCTGTACGTCGCATCGAGGTATTCGATCTCGTAGATCACGCCGTCACTCAGATCGTAAGCAACTCCACGTTCGAGCGCCGCCCGCTCGGCGGCGTGGACTACAGGGACCGGCTAGGGGAGTATCGATCGGACAGCGACATCCTGCTGCACTTGCTGGCCAACGGTGCCTTCCACGATGACGGCACACACGATGGGGTCTGGCTCCGCGGACGGGATCGGTTGGCCCGCATCCGCAATAGCTTCTCCGGTTCGTTCAACGACGCGCTGGAATCTCTGCGGCACTACCCGGCTCTACTGACCACCTGGGCCATGGGAGTTTCCTTCGTCCTGGCTCGACGCGAGGAGAACATCGCACGTCTTCTGACACAGCCGAAGTGGATCCCGGTGTTCGGAGACAGAGAGCCTGAGAAGCCGGCCGTCTACCTCAACCCCGGGAGGGTACTGAACCATGATCTCCTCAACGAGATCTTCAAGGCGGACAATGGAACTGCCTACAAGTACCCGCAGAGTCGCTTGCTTCGGCAAGATGCGCGAGAGGCTCTGCGGCCGGTCGAACCCGATGACGCTGCCTACGAGTTCGCCTGTAACAGGTTCGAGTTCCTCGCATCCATGATGGCTCTCGACTTGGGATCCGGATTCAGGGCCTATCCGTGGGCGGGGGAGTTCCTCCTCGAATCCAGTTGGGGATACACAAACGGCTTGGCCACTGCCATCGAACAGGAACTGACTCCTGCATGGCCCCTACTTCAGGGAGGGGCATTCGAGGGCGATCTCCAACGGGCGAAGGATGCCTACATGGCCCTCGTCGAGTGGAAAACGAAGAACCCTCGGTGGTAGCGAAGCTCAGCGCACCACAGACAGCCTTGGCTGGCCCTCACCACGCTGCCCACCCCCATCCTGCGCGGTGATGACCAGCCCGAAGAGTAGATCGTTGAGATCGGCGGGGTACAGGTGCAGGTCGCGGGCCACGTCTGCCGGGCGTGTGCCTTCGCTGCGCAAGGCCGCAAACACCTTGCCCAGCACTTGGGAAGTCTCTCGCACAACCCCGCTCCGAGGCTCTGCCTTGCGGTAGCCGAGTCGGCCGAGTTCCACGCAGTGGGTCCGGTACTGCCATTCGGTGGTCAGACCCAGCTCGTGAAGCCGATGAGCGAGTGCCATGGCGGCGACCTTCCAACGGCGCTTGGCTTGGAGGATCCAACTCGTGCTCGCACCGTGGGGCGCGTGGGCCAAGACGTCCGCCCGTGGCATTAGGAGCGCGGCCGCGAACCGGTGCGCTTCCGCCTCGGCCTGTGGACCGTGCGGCATCTGCTCCTCGCCGTGCAGGACAAGGTGCCCGAGTTCGTGAGCGGCGTCGAAGCGCCCACGTTCCGCGGTCTTCTCGGTGCTCAGCAGGATGAACGGGACCCCTCGATCCCAGAAGGAGAACGCATCGACCTCGGGGCAGTCCCGGGAGAGAGAGAAGACGCGGACACCGTGTGCTTCCAGCAGGTGCACCACGTTGGGGATCGGCGCGTTACCGAGTCCCCAACGGGCGCGTACTAGGGAGGCGGCTTCCTCTGCTGGGACATCCGTGCCGGCCGCCTCCCCGGGACGAGGAATTTGGTCCTCGTCCGAACCCAGGCGGCTGAACGAAGTCAGTGACGGGATATCTGGGGCCGGCAGACGGAAGTGTCCCCTGATCCAATCCTGCAGGACGCGCGCTAGCCGCCCGGAGCTGAGAGCGATGTCCCGTTGCGAGGCGGTCATCTTGCTCAGGGCACGGAAGCTGACCGAGTCGACTGCCAGATCGGCGACCTCATCGGCGCTGAAGAACGAGGGCGGGAACTCCAATGCAGTCGCAAGTGCCTCCATCGACGGAGGGCTGGGGGTGGCCCGTCCGTTCTCGAAGTCGGACAGCCTGCGCGGTGTCAGGCCAGCCAGCTGGGCGAGTCGGGTGACGGTCAGTCCTCGGCGCTTGCGCGCCAGGACTAGCCGGGATGCGGTGGTCATGGGAGGAGCCAAGTGGGAGGTCGGGGGCGGGACGGTCAGGACAGGCGCTCGATCGGAATGTCGATGCCGCCCTGGTCGTCGCCATCGTCGACGAACGGAATGAAGCCCTCGAAGTCGATCCAGGGGAGGATGATCCGCTCGTACCAGCTGCTGATCTTGCCACGGCTTCCGGTGTCGTTCGGAAACGACAGCTCCGCGTGAAGCCGGGTGCCCTGTTCGGTTTTCGATTGGTGGTAGAGCAGGAACCAGGTCGGGATGCCGTCCCCGGTGTCCTGCAGATCGGGCTCAGCCTCGGTCTCACCGAACAGCAGGAGCTGCCGGTTGGCCGCCACTCGCTTCATGACCGCGTTGCCCTTCGCGTAGCGAGTGGAAGGCGTGAGCGCGGCGTACCCCGTCTCCGGGCTGCCGCTGGAAGCCGTGATCGCGAAGTCGCCGGATGGCGCGACGAGCAGCGGGACGTTGCTCGGGCTGGCGCTGGTCCACGCCTCCGGGATGTACGTCTCTCGGAGGAAGCGGATCGTGCGGCCCCAGAAGATGTTGCCAGGCAGGGAAACCGGGTCCAGCGGCGTGCAGAATTTGCGCTCCGATTCGGCCCGCCGCAGGGCGCCCTCAATACCCTCGACGGACAGCCCCAGCTCGGCGAGCCGATCACGGACCGGGATGTCCTCCGCGTGCACGACAGTCATGTCCAGCCTCCCGACGCACCCCACTCGACTTCCGGAAATCTTCCCTCAAATGAGGTTGGAAATCAAGAAATCTAGCTGGTCAGCGATGCCGTCAGGAATGATCTTGATCTGGGTGGTCCTCCTCTCGGGGAAAGTGGCAGTTCAGTCGAGTGGGCGGGGTGGGATCTCATGCCTTGCGGACGTGCCGAGCCGGGCCGACGTCGCGGAGCTGTGCGCGCACCTCAGCGTCGATCCCCTTCGCCAGCTTCCGCTGATGCTTGGCCGTCGAGTGCTGGTAGATCAGCTGGGCGCGCTCCGAGGACTGGCCGGCGCGGACCATGAGGTCCTTCAGCTTGGCGCCGGTGTCGGCGGCCAGGGTGTTGCCGGTGTGGCGGAGGTCGTAGAAGCGGAAGTTGTCCGGCATCCCCACCTTGGTCCTGGCCTTGCGCCACTTGCGGCCGAAGGTCGAACGGCGGAATGGGGCGCCCTTCTCACCGACGAAGAGGAGGCCGTCCGGACCCTTTTCCGCGAACCACTGGAGGTGCCGGCGCAGCTCCGGGAGCAGGAACTCCGGGAGGTGGACCGTACGCTTGCCCGCCCTGGTCTTGGGGTCGCCCGTGACGCGCCTGCCGTTGGTCAGCTCGGGGGAGGCGAGCGTGATCCGCAGGGAGCATTCGTCGAGATCGACACTGCGGCGGCGCAGTTCGGCCAGCTCCTCCGGGCGGAGGGAGGCGAAGGCGCCGAGCAGGACCATCAGGCGCCAGCGGGGGCCCATGGCGTCGGCGAGGTCGAAGACCTGCTCGATGGTCGCGGTAGGGCGCTCGTCGGCCTCCTCCTTGCCGGCGCCCTTGATGCGGCACGGGTTGCTGCGGAGGAGGTCGTCGTCGACGGCCGTCTGCAGGATCGCCTTGAGGAGCCGGTAGGACTTGGCGACCGTCGTGGCGCCGGTGGCCTTCAGGCGTTCGGCTCGCCAGGTACGGACCGAGGGCGGGGTGATGTCGTCCAGGTCCTTGCCGCCGAAGGTCGGCAGGATGTGGAGGCGGAGCAGGCCGTCGTAGCGGTCGACCGTCGTCGGGGCCAGGCCGCGTTCCTCCATCCAACGGAGTGCGTACTTCTCGAAGTTCACCGCTCCGGCATCGGGGTCGCGCCAGACGTTGCGATCGATGTCGGCGCGGACGAGGTTGAGCCACTCCTGGGCGTCCGTCTTGGTGTCGAACGTCTCCGGCGCGGTGCACCGCTGTCCGTCCGGGCCGATGTAGCGGGCCTGCCACCTGCCGGACGGAAGCTTGCGCGTCGTGCCGAACTCGCGCCGCCGCTGCGGCTTGCGACCTGCCATCAAGCCGCCTTCCCGTAGCGGACACGGACGCGGCGGACCGGCTCGACGGTGCGCGCCTCGACGTACTCGGCGATCGCGCTCTCGGGGATGCGGACCGGGCGGCCGAGCTTGACGTAGCGGATACGGCGTTCGGCGATGAGGCGGCGGACGAAGCGCTCGCCCGTGCCGAGGAGTTCGCCGGCCTCGGCGACGGTCAGGAGGCGGTCAGCCATGGGTGGTCACCTCCGGGGTGGTGCGCTGGGAGTGGTTGAGGACAGGGGGTATTGCGGGTTCGTGCAAGGGCGGGCGTCCTTTGCGGGGCGATGCGGTTCGACGGCTCGGAGCGGGCAGCGATCCCGTTCGGGGCGGGCGGGCCTAGGCGGCGTGGCTCCCCTGGAGGAGGGCGACGAGGTCGTCGATGTCGCAGCGCCGGTGGGCGCGTTCGATGCGGGACAGCATCGTGTTGGACATCGGGCGGCCGAGGGCGGTGACGCGAGCGGCGAGCTCGCGTTGGGCGAGGCCGCGTTCGGTGCGGAGGATTTCGATGGTGCGGGCGGTCCGTATTCCGGCCGGACCGATTTCCAGGGATCGTGCTGCCATAGCTCCCATTGGTAACTCTCATTCGCCGGTTTGGGTAACCGGCGATCGTCGGCTATGTTGCGCCCCGCCGTGCGACGGGAGTCGCCGTCGGGATGGGTCCCGGGTACTCCGGCGGGTGGTGGCTGAGACCGCCCGACAGGCTTTCTGACGTGGGGTGTTGTGTTGTAGCTTGGGCTCCGACGGAGGTCAACAGCTTCCCGATGTGATCCTTCTGGCTCGGCCTCGCGGGCAACCAATTTGGGCAACGGCCAATCTGGTATTACCCTTTTGGGAATTCCCTGAAGTACGTGTTCGCCGTCAGCTGTCTGATTTCTCGGCGGAATGCTGGACTTCTGCGGCGTTGATGTGGCTGCCTTGGCTAGGCGAAGCCACCAGCCCCCTGCCTGCGCAGGCCCTCAGCCCCTCGGGGCGAGGCTGCATCGCCTCTCTCCCTCCGCGCACCGCCCGACCAGGGCTCGCGCCCCCTGCCTGACCTCATCTAGGAGCCGCCGCCCCATGAGCTACGACGCCCGCGAGTGGGTGTGGGACCACAGCCGCAGCAAGGGCACCGCCCGCATGGTGCTCGCGCTGATCGCCGACCGTTGCCTGGACGGGCGCTGCGTCGCCTACGCCTCCGTGCCCACCCTCATGAAGCGCGCGAACGCCTCCCGTACCGCCGTGCGTGACGCGCTGGCCAAGCTGGTCGTCATCGGCGAACTGGTGCCGCTCGCCGACCGCAAAGGGCCCCGCGGGGAGACGTACTACCACCTCCCGGAAGCCGCCCGGTTCCTCGCCGAACGGGCCGCGGAGGGGGACCGGAATCCGGCTCCCACAGGGGGTCGGAATCCGACCCTAGGGGAGTCGGAATCCGCCCCTGCCGACTGCTTCGAAGGGGGACCGGAATCCGAACCCGGGGACCGAGATCCGGCCCCCGGGGAGCACGGATTCCGACCCTCTGGGGGTACGGATTCCGACCCCCAGAACAGAAGAGAACCGAAGATGAACGGTAAGTACAGCAGCAGCGCTGCCCCACTCATCTCCGCCACTGAGTGGCAGATCGACGAGGCCGCCCGTACCTGGCTGCGACTCCACGGCCACCTCGACCGACTCGGCGAGCACGGGCTACACGCCGCCGACGAGAAGTGGCGCACCTACCGGGCCACATGGGCACCCCGCACCGCCGGCGCATGGGCCGCCGACTGGCGCGCCTGGATCACCCGGGAACGCACTCCCGCTCCCGACCGCCCCAACCTCTACGCCCTGCCCAGCGGCACGTCTTCCCCACCCGCACCCGGCATGACCCGCTCCGAGGCACACATGGCCGCCCTGCTCGCTGCCCTCGACGACCGAACCGGAACGGAGTGACCCGCCCTTGGACCGACGCGAAGTCGCCGCTGTCCTCGCCTACACCGGCCGCCTCGACCCCCGCACCATCCGCACCGGCACGGGCGAGGCCCGTGACCAGATCGCCCAGTGGCAGGAGCTGCTCGACGACGTCCCCTTCGCCACCGACCACGGCTGGGACGTCCGCGAGGCGATACGGACCCACATCCTCGACTCGCCGTACCCGATCCTCACCGTGGACGTCGCCCGCAGATGGCGGGTTCACCGACGCGACCGACTCGACCAGCACACCGACCCCACACCGGCTGCCGACCCGGACGATCCGGTCGCCTGGCGAGCTGAGCTGCTCCGCGCCCGGCATGCCGTTGCGGCGGGAGTGGCCGCCCCCTCTACGCACCGGCAAGATCAACCGGGGCGGCCCATCCCGCCATGTCGAGGAACGCCTGCGCGAGGTCGGGTCGTGCATCCCGCCGGCCGTCCGCGCCGAGCTGGCCCACTACCGTCCTACCCGCGCTGCCCGCGATGCCGCCGTCGTCCAGGGCATGCCCGACGCCCTCGGCGTCCGGTGCGAGTGGCGCCACGCACCCGCAGGCGCCCCGTGCCGCCAACGGCGGGCGGGCCCGGACGGCGCTGCCAGGGGAAACGCCGTACGCGCGACCCCACACCCGTCACGCATCGACCTGGCTGCGGTCAGGGCGGACGGAAGGCCGATTGCGTGACGCGTCGGCCTTGCTCATCGCCGTAGCCGCGTAGTGCCACGACCGCCGGTCCCCGACCAGTCGTATGCGACGGACGAGGATGTCCCGGCGGGCACCACGGGGACCGTGTCCCAGCTACTGAGCGTGCGACGGGCGGGGACCGAGCGTCGGTCCCCGCGCTCGTCTCTTTGCGGGGACCGTGGCGATTCCTAACTGGTGACCGACGGGGACCGGCCCCAGCGAAAGAGCAGGTCAGATGGCCTTTCCCTGTGGTCCCCGGAGCGTCCCGACAACGGGGACCGTCTCGTCGGGGACCGGGACCGGGACCGGGACCGGGACCGTGCAGCGGAGCGGAACGGTCCCCGTGACGACGTGTCAGGGGGACCGTCCCCGGTGAACGTCGACTCCCGGTCCCCGACGTGTACGGGGACCGGGAACCGCAGCACGCCGGGGACCGGTCCCGCTGCTCACCGCGCAGCCACAGCTCACGACTCGGCCGCTCCACCTCAACAGCCCGTCCCAGATCGCATCCCACAACAACCGAAACGCTCAGCGGCTGCGCCCGACCGACTCCCATCAGCCTGCATTCCAGTAGCCCAGCTCCCACCACCAACACATCCCGGAGGACAGCCCGTGCACGACCAACACCAGGAACACCCCGCTACCCGCCAGGAGGCGACCACGACACCGGCCTCGGCCGCAGCAAGTTGTCCGGTAAGGAGTCCTTACCGGGCCTCCGCCCCAGGGGAGACGGAGGCAGCCGGCGCCGAGGGGGCGTCGGGGGTGTTCGGCCCGGGGGTGCCGAACGAGACAGGGGGCTTCAGACTGCCGTCGAACAAGCGTCAGCGCCCCGCACCGCGTCGCCGCCTGCGTGACAAGAAGCTGCGCGAGCGCCGCGTACACCCCCGTTACAACGACGACGAGTTCGCCCTCGTCCAGAACGCCGCCGCCTTGAGCCGCATGTCACCCGGCGGCTACGTCGCCGAGTGCGCGCTCGCTGCTGTCCGCGCCGAGGACCCCACCGCCGCCGTCGCCGACTACCGCGCCCTGGTAAAGGCCCTGATGGCCGCCAACGGACAGCTCGGCAAGATCGGAAGCAACCTCAATCAGCTCACCCGCCACCTGAACCAGGACGGAGCCTGGCCCCACCCCGACACCGTCCAACGGTTCCTTGAGCGCGTCGAGGCGTCCATCGCCGACCTGGACACCGCCGTCGCCCAGATCACAGAGGGGCGCTGAGCCCTGATCCCGAAGATCATCCTCGGCAAGGGGCCACACGCCGTACGCCGGACGATCGGCTACCTCTTCGGCAAGGGCCGGGCCAACGAGCACATCGACCCGCACCTGGTGGCTTCCTGGAACGACTTCGCCCCTGACCCCGGCCGCAGCCCCCACCGCGACCCGAAGAAAGTGGAGAACCAGCTCGCCGCACAGCTCGACCAGCCCGTGCAGATGCTTGGCGACAAGGCCCCGAGGCACACCGTGTGGCACTGCCCCGTCCGCGCCGCCCCCGAGGACCCGATCCTCACCGACGCCCAGTGGGCGGACATCGCCCGTCGGATCGTGGGCGCCGCCGGCATCGCCCCCGAAGGGGACGAGGAAGCGTGCCGCTGGGTGGCCGTCCGCCACGCCGACGACCACATCCATATCGCCGGCACCCTTGTGCGTCAGGACGGCAGGCGTCCCCGCCGCGATCACGACCAGCGTGCCGTTCAGCGCGAATGCCGCCGGATCGAAGTCGACTATGGGCTGCGGCAACTGAAGCCAGGCGACGGAACCGCCGCCAAGCGGCCCACCAGCAAGGAGCACTTCAAGGCCAAGCGCCTGGGCCAGGACACCGCGTCCCGTGACGTCCTGCGCCAGCGAGTCCGCCGCGCCGTCGCCGCCGCGGCCGACGAGGCCGAGTTCTTCGCCCTGCTGGAGGCGACGGGTGTGGCCGTGCGTCTCAAGCTCGGCCCGTCCGGCGACGCCCTCGGCTGCAACTTCGCCCTGCCCGGCGACACCAATGACAAGGGTGAGCCGGTGTTCTACTCGGGCTCCACGCTCGCCCCCGACCTCTCCCTCCCCAGGATCCGGAAGCGCCTCGCCACCACCAGCCCCGAACCGGTCCGCATCCGGCCGGGCAACCCGTGGCACCAGGCCACCGCTGCCGTCGACCGCATTCCCCGCCACCTCACGAACGGGGACGATCGCACGGCACAAGGACAGCTCGTCGCGCTCGGTGCCGCCCTGGATCTACTGCCCGCCACCGCACCGGCCGTGCTCAAGGCCGAACTGGAACAGGCCGCAGCTGCCTTCGAGCGCGCCACCCGCTCCCGGATCGCCGCCGACTTCGACAGCGCCCGCGTTCTGCGGCGCAGCGTCCAGGTGATCTGGCGCGACCGGCCCCAGGACAGGGACGGTGCAGGGTTCGCGATGCTCCTGGACGTCACGCTCACCGCCGTGGCGTTCGCGATGCACTGGCACCGCACCCGTCGGCACGCCCAGCAGGAGGCAGCGGCGGAGCAGGCCCTTCTTCATCTCCGGGGCGCGTATGGGCTGGTCGCCGAGCCGGTGCTGACGGGCCTCGCACGGCGCTCGCCCGGGCTGCAGACCAGGCGTCGCTTCGCGCACCACCTCCGGGAGGCCATACCGGAACACGCCGAGCCCATCCTCGACGACCCGGCGTGGGAGGCACTCGCCACCGTGCTCGCCGAGGCGGAGGCCGCAGGGCACAACGCGGCCACCGTCATCGACCAGGCGCTCGGCGAGCGCGCCCTCGACGACGCACGCAGCCCGGCACGCGCACTGACGTGGCGCATTCGCCGACTAGGCGAGCGCCACGCGCCCGGTCCACGAGCCGAAGCAGCCAAGGCGCGCACCGGCACGCAGCGCCTCGGTTGCCCCGCCCCTCCCGTCCAACCTTCGCCGCAGCCGGCACGGCGGCGCTGATCAAGCGGGAGCGGACGGCTTCGGAGCGAGCAGATCCAGCGCCTCCTCCCAGCGGAAGCGGTCCGCCCCGCCCCCGGCCTTCGGACGGTGCGGCTCGTACGAACCGATCAGCACGCCCATCTCACGCAGTCCGTCCAGGCTGCGGCCGTACGCGGGGTGGGCGGCCTGAGCCGAGTTCACGTACGGCAGGACGGCTGCGGGGATACCCATGCCGTACGCCTCACACAGGATGCCCAGGGCCAGGGTGTCGGAGATGCCGTTGGCCCATTTGTTGATCGTGTTGAAGGTGGCCGGCGCGACGGCGATGGCGTCCGCCGGCGGGAGGGGGCGGGCCTCGCCGGGTGTGCGCCAGGCCGAGCGGATCGGGTAGCCGGTATGGGCCTGGATCGCCTCGGAGTCGAGGAGGCCGAGTCCCTGAGGTGTGGCGACGACGCCGACGTCCCAGTGCCGTTCCTGTGCTGCGGTAATCAGTTTGCCGACGTCTCCGGCGATGCCGCACGCGCAGACAACGACGTACAGGAAGGGCTTCTCCTCCGGGGCGGTCGACTCACTCACGCGGGGACTCCCAGTCGGCGGCTGAAGTGATGCAGTTCGGGAAGAGTGCGGCGGTGGTCGCGGGCGGCCATGTCCGCGACGAGGTCGCGGACGGCGGGTCGGCGTACGTCCTGAGCCGCGCAGGTCTCGGCGATGCGCAGGGCCTGGTAGCCGTCGGCGAGGCGGCTCTGTTGGCTGTAGGCGCGGGCGGTCTCCACCCACAGGGCGGCTCGGCGTTCGGGGACAGGGATGTGCCGGCGCATGAGGGGGCGGGCTGCCTGGAGCGCAAGGCCGGAGTCGCCGAAGGCCACCAGAGCGCTGAGCTCGTGGAGGGCGACGTTGGTCGGGCTGAAATTGGCCCAGGCGTCGGGCCGGTCGAGGGAGACGAACCGGGCCACCTCTTTCGCTTCGGCGAGGAACTCCTCGGTGGCCGCGCGGTCGCCTCCGCCGCTGGCCGCGGTCACGCCGCGCAGCAGCAACAGCCCCACAGCCGCGAGGTATTGGGGGGAGCGTTGGTCGTAGGAACCGGTGAGCTGGTCGGCGGTGTGGCGGACCAGGGTGACGGCCTGTGCGGTGTGCTTCTCGCGCGCCAGGACGTGGGCCTGCACGCGGACGCTGGAAGCAAGGACCACCGGGTCGCCGGAGCGTTCGGCCTCGGCCATCGCGCGGCCGACCGCGAGCCAGGCGTTGCCCTGGTCGTGCTGCTTGAGCAGCAGGCTTGTCGAGGTCTGATACGCCGTGGCCAACAGAGCGGACAGCATGTCGCGGTCCCCAGCACTGCTGGAGGCCAGCCGTAGACCGGCGATCAGACCGGGGAGCATGCGCTCCAGTTCCGTGTACTCGCAGGTGTAGAAGAGCCTGCGGGCCACGCCGACCCGCTCCCGTAGTACTGCCGTGTCCAAGGCGGACCCTGTGCTCACAGGGGTCAGGCCCGGCAGAAGAGCCTTCACGAGATCGTCGTGAGCGGAGGCGGCCGGGGGCGCGAGTGCGGCGATGCTCGCGGCGAGGAAGGTACGGCGGTGCATGTCGTCAGCTTCGCGATCGGTGGCAGAGGCAACAGGATGCGCAGGAGCGAGGCCCAACGTCGCGGGCGGGATCTTGAGTTCTTGGGCGACGGCGCGCAGGACCCGGATGTCCTCCGTGCCGCGTCCGGCCTCCAGGCGGCTCACCTTGGACTGGTGGTAGCCGAGCGTGGCGGCGACGTCGTTCTGCGAGCGCCGCTGTAACACCCGTGCCTGACGGATCGCTTCGCCGATCCGTCTCGCTTCGCTGTGTGCTTCGGCCATCTGCCACGGCCCCTTCCGCCGTCGCCGATCCTGCCTGCTCAACCGAGCGTAGATCAGTCGTACTTCGCTGTTATGCAGCTCCTGCATAACCGATGCGGCACCGGCACCAGGGCTAACCACGCACCGCCACGGGCTGGTTGCGTGAAGTGGCCGCACCAACCTCGGGAGGCCGCTCATGGCAGCGCACCAGCTCACTCTGTCCGTACCCGCCACTCCAGCCGCGGTCACCATGGTCCGGCACCGGGCCGTCGCCGCGATACAGGGCTGGGGGACGGAGCTGAGCGACGAGGTGGTGCACACGGCCGAGCTGGTGATCAGCGAACTGGTCACGAACGCCGTCCGTTACGCCGGCACCAGCCGCGTTTCCGTGGAGGTCGGGCTTGTCGAGGCCGTGCTCCGCATCGAGGTGCGCGACGCCAGCCCGGTGCTGCCCCAGCCCGGCCTACCGGACGGGCACAGCGAGAACGGCCGCGGCCTGTTTCTCGTCGCGGCGCTCGCCGACCGGTACGCCGCCGAACCGACACCCACCGGCAAACGGTGCCGGGCCGAGATCGCCTTGGCCGTCCGCCCGGCCACGGAGACACACCTCTCCCTTCCCCTGCAAAGGAGTCAATCGTGACAACCACCACTACCCGGTCCGCCGAGGTGGTCGCCGTACGACCCGGCGCCCCGCTCACCGGCACCGTCACGGTGGACGGCTCGAAGAACGCCGCCCTGCCCCTGCTGGCCGCCGCCGGCGCTCTCGGCCGCCCGGCGCGGCTGGGCAACATCCCGGCGAACACGGACGTCCAGATCATGCTGGAGCTGTTGCAGCAGTCGGGCTGGCACGTTGCCCAGCCCGTCGACGAGCCGATGACCGCACTGCTGCTGCCGACCGCGAGCAGGCACACGCATCCCGAACTGACCCAGGCTGCGCACATCCGCGCCTCGTACTACCTGGTCCCCGCCCTGCTCGCCCGGCACGGCACGGCTCGACTGCCCTGGCCGGGAGGCTGCCGGATCGGCGCGCGCGGGATGGACCTGCACTTCAAGGTGTACGAGGCGTTCGGCGACCGGAGTGCACAGGACGACTCCGGTTATCGCATCGAGGCAGCCCCACCCCGCACCGGCACAGTGTCCTTGGTACTGCCGTTTCGTTCCCGTGGGGCGACGATGGCCGCCGTGCTGCGCGCCGTGACCACCGGCCGCCCGTTACGGCTGGGCGAGCCCAACCTCTCGCCGGAAGTCCTCTCCGTCCTCGACGCCCTTCGCTCCGCCGGCTGGGAGGCCCGGGCCACCGAGCACCTCCTCACCTTCTCGCCTCCCGCCGCGGCCCAGGAGGAGGCCGCCGTCTGGCAGGTTCCCGGCGACAAGGTCGAGGCAGGCACGCTGGCCTGCGCGATCGCCGCGACCGGAGGTGCGGCTCGCATCGACGGCGTACACGGCACGGACGTGGCTCCGCTCGTAACTGCCCTTCGCCACCTGGGGATTCCCGCCGACGCGGAGGCCAGCGCCCTCGTCGTCCACGCTCCGGACGCGCGGCTGGCGATCCGTCCACTGCGAGCCATCGCCACTCTCAGCCCCGGCGGACTGGACGCCGACTTCGAACCGCTCCTGCTGTCACTCGCCCTCAGCCGGCCCGGTACCCACCTGTTCTCCGACGCCATCAACCCCGGTCGGCACGGGAATTTGGTGCCCCAACTGGCCCGCCTGGGGGCTGAGATCGACGAGATCTCCCCCACCGAGTGCCGCCTGACCGGCCCCCAGCGACTCACCGGGGCGGGAGTGGAGGCCACCGACATCCGCACCGGATCCGCCCTCATGGTCGTCGGCCTCACCGCCCGAGGCGTCACCACCGTCGGCGGCCTCGACCAGCTCCGCCGCGGCCACGCCGATCTGCCCGGCAAGCTCCGGGCACTGGGCGCCGACGTCTGCGAGGTCACCCCATGACCGCGACCCGCAGCCTGCGACAGATCATTGCCACCACCGACGTCCACTCCGCCCTCGACAACGCCGCCCCCTTCCTCAACCACCTCCACGCCCTCCGCCCGACCTCACTCGTCGTGGACTGCGGCGACTTCTTCGAAGGCAGCGGCTACTACCGCCTCGCCCACGGCACCATCGAGCGCGAGATCCTGCTCAAGCTGTACGACGTGCTGGCTCCCGGCAACCACGGCTGGCCGCACCACTTCGAACCCGAACTCCACCGGCTCACCGTCTGCGCCAACACCGTCCACGCCGACACAGGAGACGCGCTCTTCCGCCGCCTGAGGATCATCGACGTCGGCGACCGACGCGTCGGCATCACCGCCGTGATCGGACAGCAGGCATTCCACTCCATCCCCGCCGCCCAGCGGGCCGGCCATCGCGTCACCGATCCCGTCCAGGCGCTGCGCGAGGTCATGCTCGCCCATCATCACGAAGCGGACGGCTGGATCCTCCTCAGCCACTCCGGCTTCGACGAGGACCTCGAACTGGCGGCCGTCTGCCCCTTCCTCGACGTGATCTTTTCCGGACACTGCCACAGCGAGCAGTACGGGTCGGCCCGAGTCGGCGACACCCTCATCGTCAAGGGCCGAGAACTCGCCGACGGGTACGCGATCGCCACGCCCGTCGGGCAGGGCTGGGGCGCCGGCACCACCCGTTTCCCGGACCAGGGCCCCGCCGCTCTTCCCGTCGCACTGTTGGATGTGACGACACGGATCCGACACATCGGGGGTGAACTGTCCGGTGTGCTCGGTCCCGTTGCCAAGGCGTATCGCCACGCGGTACCGGATCGACAGGGCCTGACCGCCGACCTCGCAGTACGCCTCCGAAAAGGTCTCGGGGCCGACGCGGTCATCCTCAACGAGACAGCGCTGCGACCCGTTCCGCTGAGCGACGCCCTCACCCTGGGCGACCTGCTCGCCATCGGGCCGTTCGACAACCAGCTCGTCCACGCGCACATCCCGGAGAACTTCCGGCAGGACCTCCGTGGCCTCCTGGCCCACCTCACCGAGCAGGCCGGCCCTGTCGTCACGGCGCCGGATCCTCTGCCAGCCGGCATCACCACCGTCCTGACCACCGATTACCTCGCTGGCAACTACTTCGCCGGCCGCGCCCACGCCGCGGGACTGCTCCTCAGCCAGGCCCTCAAGCACGTCCTCACCGCGTCTGCCCAAGGAGGCATGCGGTGATCCTCACCGGCCCCGAGATCACCGCCGCCGCCCAGGACGGCCGCCTGCGGATCACGCCGTTCACCCCCGAGCAGATCAACCCCAACAGCTACAACGTTCGCCTCGGCGCCACGCTGCTCACCTACTCCGCAGGCATCCTGGACCCGCACCAGCCGAACCCGACCACCGAACTCGTGATCGGCTCCGACGGGTACGTCCTTCAGCCCGGCGAGCTCTACCTCGGCCACACCCTCGAAAGGGTCGGATCCGACACCTTCGTCCCGCTGCTGTTCGGCCGCTCCTCCGTGGGACGCCTCGGCCTGTTCGTAGAGATCACCGCGCCCATCGGGGACATCGGCTTCCACGGTCAGTGGACGCTGATGCTCTCGCCGATCCGACCCCTGCGCGTGTACGCGGGCATGCGGATCGGGCAGATCATGTTCTTCGCCTCCACCGGCCCCATCGCCCTGTACCGCGGCAAGTACCAGGCGGCTGCGGGACCACAACCCTCTGGTTACTGGCGTGACGTTGCGCACCTTCGGTCGGTGGCCTCGTGATCCTCACCGGACCGGCCATCGCTGCCGCTCGCGCCGCCGGCCAGATCACCATCGAGCCCTTCGACCCGGGTCGCCTGTCACCGAACGCCTACGACTGGACCCTCGGCGACACTCTGCGCGTCTGCGACTCGGACCTGGACGCCGCCGTACCGACTCCTTACGCCGAGATCACCATCCCCGCCTCCGGTCTGGTCCTGGAACCCGACGTCCTCTACCTCGGCATCACCCACGAAAGGTCCGGCTCGGAGACGTACGCCCAGTTCCTCAACGGCGACCGCACCATCGGCGCACTGGGCATCTGGGTCCATGTCTCCGCCCCGCTCGGCCACCAAGGCCATGCCATCCACTGGACCTTGGAGATCCGCGCCGCCAGGCCGGTCCTCGTCTATCCCCGGATGACCTTCGGCAAGCTCGTCTTCTTCCACTGCCTCGGTACCCCTGCCAGCTATCAGCGGTACGGCCTGAAATACACGGCAACCACGGGCATCGACATCTCCCGCCTCTACGAAGAGCTCGCCGGAGGCGCCACATGACGCCTCCTGTGGCAACCGTTCTCGACCTGCCCTTCGGCAGCGCCGGCGGCAGTGTCGAACTCTTCCTCGATCTCTACACGGGGGAGAACCCACTGATCCCGGCACGCGCGTTCATGCTCGCCCCGCGGACAGAACCTGCGCGTCTGCCTCCGGGCCTGGAGCTGACGGCCGTCGCGGGCAAGTGCCTCTCCGGTCCGCCGTTCACGGTGTACGTCAACGCACTGCGCAGAAGCCTGACCCAACGCATAGACCCGTCCGCCGTCGATGTCCTGCACCTGCAGCACCTGACCTTCGGCGGAACTCCGGCCCTGATCCGCGCCCTGCCGACCCACCCGCGCATCGCGCTCGTCCACGGCACCGACCTGCTGTTCGCCGAAGCCCATCGCGACCAGCTGCAAGTCCTGCGGGAGACCGCGCGCTCAGCCGACGCCATCGTCGTCCCCACCGGAGCCATGGCGGATCGTCTGCTCCAGCTCGCCCCCACGACCGATCGCCGGAAGATCACGAAAATTCCCTGGGGCATCCCCGACCACCTGCTCACCGCTCCTCCACCGCGCCCCACCCGTCACCGTTCCGGGCATCTGCGACTTCTCTACGCCGGGCGACTCACGGCCGAGAAGGGCATCCAGTCCCTACTGCGTGCCATGCCCGTCACCGGCGGCGTCGAGCTGAGCATCGCGGCACCCCGCCACCAGCTCCACGGCCTGACCCCGCTCCTCCGCCTCCTCAAGGTCCACGTCCGCTACCTCGGCTGGCTCACCCGTCCACAGCTGTGGAAAGCCTTCGCCGACCACGACGCCCTCGTGATGCCCTCCACCACTCTGGAGGCCATGGGCCTGGTCGCCCTCGAAGCCCAAGCCTGTGGACTGCCCGTCGTCTACCAGCCCGTTCCTGGCCTGAACGACACCTTCGCCGCAACCGGACTGGCAACCGACTTCACCAACCCGGCCGTCCTCGTCCAGGACCTCAACAGGCTTCGTACCACCCCCGGCCTGCTGCCCGCCCTCCAGGCCGCAGGTCGCACCAACGCGGCCCGCTACCCCCTCAGCGGCACGGCGGCAGCCCTGAGCGACCTCGGCGAACAACTCGCCTGACTCGCCCTCGCCGCAACGGGATTCACGCCCGACCCCTCACTACGCTGAGCGCCGGGACCCCCTGCGGCCCGACCCACCATCGATCGGGAGACCATGGCGCTCCACCTCGACACCGACCGCATCCACCAGCTCCTCGACGACGGCTTCCGCGACGAGGTCTACCCCGGCGCCGTCTGGGCCATCGGCGACAGCCAGGGCACCCACGCCAGCGGCACCGCGGGCGTCCTCGACCCGTCCCAGCCCGACGAACCGATGCGGTACGACACCGTCTTCGACGTCGCCAGCCTCACCAAGATCCTTGCTGTCTGGTCCTCCATCGGAACCCTCGTCGAGGACGGCAAACTTCAACTCGACGCAGAGCTGGCAGACTTCTGGCCCGAGGTACGAAGCTATCCACTGGCCCCGGTAACCGCCCGCCACCTGCTCACCCACACAGCAGGCGTCCCTCTCCGGGCCAACCTCAAGAACCTCTACGGCAACGACCCCCAGGACGTCCGCGACGGAGTCCTCCACGAAGCCCTCCACCGCCCGCCCGGCGAGGCCGTGGAATATACCGACCGCGCCGCCCTCATCCTCGGCTACCTGACCGAGCACCTCTCAGGGCAACACCTGGACGCCTACGCCACGACCCGCGTCTGGGCTCCTCTCGGCATGCCACAGACCCGCTTCGGACCACTGCCGGCGGAAGCCGCCCTCCGCTGCGCCCCGACCGAGATCGACGACAGCACCGGTAACCACCTCCGGGGCACAGCACACGACTTCTCCGCCCGCCTCCTCGGCGGAGTCTGCGGCATCGCCGGCGCCTTCTCCGTACTCGACGACCTCGCCGTATTCCTCCGCTACATGCTCGACCCCGCGCACACCACCGAGTCACCCGGCTTCGGTGCGGACTGGGTGAAGGAGTCCCTGCAGATCCACACGAAGGCGATGACTCCACCGCGTGGGCTTTTCTGGCATCCGGCCCCCGGTACGGCACCTGAGACCGAGGACATCTGGGTGCACTACGGCTTCACGGGCACCGGGATGTGGATCTCTCCGGCTAAAAACCGCTGGGCGGTGCTGCTGACCAACAAGCTCTACTACACACGCGACCGCGAACCCCTCACCAACGTCCGCAACACATTTCGCTCCCTTGCCTTCACCTAAACCCCACTCCGTGTTCCGCTTGGAGCCTTCGCGGTCTCAGGCAACAAGGCCAGCACTCGCATCACATGGACGATCCGACCCGTGCTCTTCGTGCCACTCGCTCACCCATAGGGCGGCGAACTCCTGGCATGCTCACTCGCCTTCAAACCCTTGGTCCGGGACGGCTAGGTTGGCAGCCAGGCAAGGTACGGCTGTGTGCAAGGGCGGTCAGCGGCAGAGCTCCATGATGGTGTCATCGAAGTCCGGGAACTCTCGGGTCGCTTGCTCGACGACGGCAGCGGCCGACTGCTTGTGGTCGGCCGCGAATCGTACGGCAACGGTCGCCAGTTCCTGGTTGTGGCGCGGGGTCCAGTCGGGTTCGTATGAGGTGGCCGCTTCCCATGGGCCGTATCCCCCGGCTAGCAGCCACAAGAAGGCGCCCAGGTCACGCGCCACGACACCGGTCTCGCCTTCGGATCCGAGGAAGACCACGGGCTGGTCGACGAGCGGGTGGTTCGGGCGGATGAGCCAGAAGGCCGCGTATCCGCCAGAGCCGTCTTGGCCGAACACACGGAAGTTGTCGCCATCTACCTCTGCGTTGCCCGTCCAGGCCCGGAACCAGTCGGCAGTCTCTTCGGTGGACAGGAAGGCCGGGAAAGGCTCGAAGTCCACACCGTTGCCGTCGTCATAGTCGAACGGGAGTGAGAGTGCGGCGGCGAGGGCCGTAGGAAACCGCCGATCGTCAGTTGGAATCACGCGGCCACGCTAGCGACCACCACTGACACTGAGGCCTGGATGCACAGCATCTGCTGATCTGCCCACCGCCGACCGAGCACCTCCCGTGACCGATCGCGTCAAGCATCAACCGAGACAAGACAAGCCCCACACGTCAGAGTGCGTTACAACTTTCTCTACTGGTTCAAGGCGGCTCGCTCCGCTCCCCGCGCGCGGCCCGGCCCCCGGCCGGGCCTGCGCTCCTGTCTCAGCCCCGCTCCAGCCCGGCCGGCGCCCGTGCCGCGCACACAGCAATGAGCCACTTGCCGTAGAAGGGGTACGTCGTGGCTGGGGCGGTCGACTCCACGGCTTTACGGATCCACTTTGGCGCGAGCCTTGAAGATCACGGCCCCAACGTCGTGCTTTACCGGGCAGGTCCACAGACTGCCCGACGCGCCGGAAGCTTACGGGGCCGTGATCACTCGCGCCAAAGCAGCGCCACCCCAAAGCCGCTCCTCCGACCTCTGCGAGGAAGTCACCTGCTTCGGGAGTGCTTAGAAAGGGTCATGGGGCCGACCCAAATACCGACCGGGCCAGCCCCACTGCCGAGCTTACGCAAGCGCGGATTTTGATTACCGGGCGACAGCGTGGCAGAGAACCTCCATAGATCGAGTTGCCTGTTTGACGGCCACCCGTGATTGATGCGCTATCCGTTCTCTGGGTCTCTTCGACCTCTCTAAGGCAGACAGGAGGCCTTGAACGGCTGCCTTCAGCCTGCGGATTATGCGGTCGAGTCGGTACAACATGAGCCTCGATCGCAGGTCAAGGGGGCCCAGAGCCTCTCGCGCTGCGTCTACGGCCAGGTTCAATGGCCCATCTGCATGCTGCAGGAAAACACGCAGACATGCCATGGCTTCTTCGCGATGCTGCTCTTTCTCCGTCGCATTTTCAGCGCGAGACGCAGCCTCCAAGTGGCCTTTCGCGTAGAAGAATTGCTCGAATCCCTCCAGCAGAGCAACATGCAGATCATTCGTCTTCCGGCGCTTCAGTTCGGAAATCTCGGCCATTTCCGTCGCGGATGGCAGTGAATAACCCGGCCCGCTGTGAGTTATCGCGTCCAGAAGCCGACCGACACCTACGCGCGAATCAGCCCAGACATCATCTTGAGGTAATTCATACCCTGGACCACTGTGGGTCAGGGCGTCTAAGAAGCGAGTTCCCATGCTTAAACGCCACCTTCCTCAGCAGTTGAACGACCTACGGCCATCCTCGTTACGCCAGGCTCGACTTCTCCTGCCTGCTGAGATGTTTCCGTCATTGCCGCGTGCTGAGTCATCGCGAGCCCGGGCGCTGCTCGCTGCCACTTGTCAAGGATGGCGGGTGCCCCCGCACCAACCACGATTGCCCCGAAGACGCCTAGTTGATCCGTGGCGGCAAGCCCCCACGCAACGCCAGCGCCTAATAAGATCCGTATGACCTCACCAGTGAAGTACATGGGCATCGTCGGCCCGTTCTTCACCTTCCACGGCCATTGGTTCCGCATCTGCAGGTGCTTATAGAGCGTCACAAGAGACACCAGAGCCCCACCGGCAGCGCCGTAACAGAGCATCTGCCCATGCAGCATTAGGACTCCCCCCCAGGTGTCACGGCCCAAGCCTGCGACCTACAAGGCTAGCGGTGACCCCTGTGACTGTCATACGTGTGCTGTATGATTCCGGCCGCCATTTCGAGCCGAGGTCGAACGTGTGTATGAATAACGCGATTCAAGCTGAGGTGAGCGCGACGCATGGCCACTTGGGGCGCCTTATCTCAGACACGCACATGACCGAAACTCGCCGCAGGTTCGCATGCTTCAGCAACTGACTGCCGGTCAGAGGCCAGCCACCTCGGGCTCATGAGCGGCAGAACCAGATGGATCAAAGCGGCAGCCTGATCTGTCGTCCGCTGGATCCTGACGACAGTCGTGCTCCGCTTCACCGGCCGATACAGGGTCACGGTTCAAGGAACGGCGACACGAAGAAACGCGTGACTTTCGGCTTCGCACCGGAGGCGGGTCGCACCACAACCGCACCAGATCGGGCGGGGAGCGGCGGGGAACCACGGCGAAAGCCGCCGAGCCTGACGAGGCCGCTCCGTAGCCGTTCGCCCAGGACAGCGCCCGCACCGCGCCCAAATGCCCGCAGCTTCCCAAGCGCAGAGCGCGAGTTCGATTCTCCTTACCCGCTCCAGAAGTGAGGCCCAGGTCCGAGACCTGGGCCTTGTTCGTTGTCCAGTCCGGTAGGTGGCACACCACGACCGCATCACGGAGCGGCATTCCTGGACGAACGGCCTGCCCCGGGGCGTGTACGAGTAGCAGGACTGCTCAGCCAATGTCAGACCTCTGCGGAATCATGACGCTCGGAAGCCGGGTCGACCTTGCTGGAGGGGCACGTGGTGAATGCCGACCTGATACGGGACCTCGGCAGGTCAGACCGGTACGAGGCGGCAGCAGACGCGTTGGTCACGTTCGGCGCCGACGGGGTGGAGCAGTTGGTGCGGGAGGTGATGGACGCGGAGTCCCCGGTGGACTGGCGGCCGATCACCGCCGTACTCGGGCGGATCGGGGAGGCAGGGTTCGACGGTCTGCTCCAGGGGCTCGTCTCCGCGTCCACCGAGGAGTCCCGCAACCGAGTCGGCTTCGCGTTCTCCCAGCTCGGCGTGGCCGTTCTCGACCGTTACACCGCAGCCCTCGCCCACCCCGTGCCGCTCGTGCGCCGTCAGGCCGTCCGTGGGATCGAGCACTGCGGCGAGGCCGGCCAGTCGGCCGCCGTCCTGCTGCCGCTGCTCGGCGACCCGGACCAACAGGTCGCGCGGCAGGCTCAGGACACTCTGATCCGAACAGGCGAGCACGTGCTTCCGCTGCTCCGGCACGTCAGGGAGAGGGGGCCGGGCCGGCAGCGGGCGCGGGCGTTGACCGTACTCGCCGAACTCGGTGGCGAACCGGCGCTGTCGCGCGCCGACGTGGCCGCGATCGAGCGACTCATCCGCATCAAGCTCCGGGACGATCGCCCCGAACCGCTGTGGGCCTGCTGGAACTACTGGATGGCCGTCCCCAGCGGAGACCAGGCCGGGATCATGCGCGTCCTCGGCCTGACCGCCGCACGGCCCGTGACCTTCGCGCTCGGCAACGACATCGTTGACGCAGACGGCCACGGCTGCGACACGGACGAGCACAGCGGCTACGAAAGGGTCTTCGTCACTCCGGAACTCGATGGCTGGACCCTCGTCCTCGGCGCCTGGTGCGACCCGCACGGTCAGGATCGCCGTGAGGACGTGCTGCGTCTGTGCACTGAACTCAGTGCCCATTACGGAAGGGCCCAGGCGTACTACTACGGCGGCCAAGGCGACGGTTCCGCCTGGCTTGTTGCCGAGCACGGCACGGTGATCCGGCGTTACGGCGAAACGGGGGAGGCGGAGGACGAGTTGCTGACGCTCGGCGAGCCGCTGCCGTACGAACGAGCACGCCGCACGGAACTGGGTCTGCACCCCGACTGGGATCCTGCGCAGGAGAGCGAGGACGACGAGGACGAGTGGCGGTGGACCGCTCACGACCTCGCTCCGGACATCGCCCGCTCCCTGGGCGCCGTAAGCCCACTCGACGTCACCGCCGACACACCGTCACGCGGCACCGGCGTCATCGCCCTGACCCCGTACGGTGTCGCCCACGGCGTACCGGCGGGCGCCTACCGCATCTGAGTCACGGCGGCAAGGATCGCGTCGATACTCCGTGCTCGGCAATCCCTGCCCTCGGTGTGCTTCCGCAACGGCGGCCTTCCGGCCGGCGCGCGCTTCCCGTGCTCGTCCGCCTGCCGACCACCTCGAAGGGCTCTCGACGTCTCGGAACCGACGGCGTGCCCATAGCGTGCCCATAAGACCGGTAAACCATGGTCAACAACGGTGCGATCCTGTGCTCCAAGGCGTCACACCAGAGCACGTATGCCCAGGTCAGAGGTCATCCGGCTCGGCAAGCGCCGTCGCTTCCCAAGCTGAGAGCGCGAGTTCGATTCTCGTCACCCGCTCTTTTTGAAGCCCCAGGTCAGCGGCCTGGGGCTGTTTCATTGGGAAGCCTTTGCTGCGTTTTGCGAGTACTCCTGCACCTCGAGACTGGCCACGCACAGGGCACGCGCACCTTGAGAGGGCGCCCCCATCACGTCGCAGCGTGGCGCTGAGCTGCACTTTCATGGAGCTGAGCCGGAGGCGAGCCCTTAGCCCGCCCGCTGTTCCGGACGACGGCGGACATCCGTGCCGCATGTCTTCGTCGTGGGCGGTGCCCAAGCCCCTTGTGGAAGGGAGTACTTGACCGCTTTGGGTCCTGTGTCAGAGCGGGAGGTCATCGGGAAGTACGCGGAACGCTTTGTAACGGCCCAGCGGGCGTACGGCGCGGAAGTTTCGTCGGTCCAGGGTGAGGATCGCGTCCGTGTCGTAGTCCGCGGCAAGCGCCACGTTCACCGCGTCGGCGAGGTCGAGGTCCAGCGCGCGGTAACGGACACGGACGGACTGGGCTGCGCCCAGGTGGTCCTCCGTGATCTCCGGCAGGACGACACGACCCCGGCTCATCCAGCGCCGCAGGTCGTCGACCGCACTGAGGGCAGCCTCCCTGCCGAGCTCACGCGTCGCCACGTGATCCAGTTCCGCCAGCAGGAGCGGGGGCATGACCAGCAGGCCCGCCGTCATGATCGCCTCGTTCGCCGCCCCGTGTTCCGGATGAGCTGAGTCCAGCGCCGCCAGAAGACCGGACGTATCGGCGATGACAATGATCACGCGGCGGATCCGGCGCCCGGGCCGGCCTCACGCCGGACGGCCTCGGCGACCGAGTCGCGGACCTCCGACTTGGACAGCGTGCGCCCCGGCCCTTCGAAGGTGCGTGAGAACAGTGGCTCGTCCCAGACCCTGTTCGCCATGGCCGCAAGGTGGATGCCCTGGCGGATGATCTCAGCCTCGCTTATACCCCGGCGCTTGGCGGCCTCCTTGATGATCGCCAGGTCCTCGGGGTCCGCGTAGACGTTGGTGCGCTTCATGGACATGTACCAACGGTAGTCCATGTACCGGATTGATGTACCCGGTATACCTCCCCATGCGGTGGTGCTGAAGACACAGCCGAGCCGACCTCCGCACCGGCTCGACCCCACGCGGCCCCAGCTCGTGCCGCAACCGGCGCTGACCCCCCTCGGATGCAGCCGGCGCAGCTCCAGCACCGCCGCCTCCACCCCGCGCCAACACGCACCCACGAGAGAGCCCGGGGCGATGGGTGATCCCGTACGCATGCCACGGTCAATGCGTGCCTCCGGCGGGGGACCGGCCGGCACCGGGATGCAGGGGGCGCCGTTCCCGGCCACCGGTCCGTAGCGGCATGCGCGGGGGGCTCCCATCCCGTCCACCGTCGACCCAGGCGGAGCCGAGCAGACGTGGCCGGGGTGGGCGGTGGGTAGAGGGGACCTGCACCGCCCGCACGTTACGGTGCCGACCGGGGAGGGGGATCATGAAGAATCCGTTTGGGTCCGGTGGCTTGCTGAACAAGGCGATGCCCTACATCGGTCTTGCCGTATCGATCTATCTGCTAGTCCAGGGCGTGCGGTTGTACCTTCGCGGCAGCACCATCGTGTGGGTGCTCGCTGCCGGGGTGGTGTTCTTCATCGCATGTTCCGACATTTATCGGCAGTTGCGGCAGCGGAGGCTCGCACGAGAGCCGAAGTAGGTTGTCAGGCTTTCGATGGAGTCCGCGACTCTACGGAGCAGCGCAGGTACGTCATCCTGCCCGATGCCCGCCGGGTTGGCCTGGGAGAAGTGTCTGATCGTCCACGATTCCATGCGCTCATGATCGCGCTGACGCCGGCCGTCATGCTGCCCCGTCCAGGCAGACCACCCAGCGGCGCCGTACACCAGCGAAGTACAGCAACCTCCGCGCCTCCGAACGACCGCCACCAGGCCCAAGCAGCCGACTGACGTGCCTGGCAGACCTCAGCGACCGCCCCGCCCGTAGTTCGCATCGAGGGGCACGTGAAAGCACGACCGTCGTGGCGGTGTCAGTCCTGCCGTGCACAATGCCGCCCATGAGCGAGCGCTACGAGGTCGTCCTTTCCTGCTACTTGCGCGACGAGACCCCCGAATGGGTCATGGCCGCCCTGCGGTGGCACTTGGGCATGGACGCTGAGTTCCCCGAAGGTCTCGACGACCAAGACGACTATCTGTACCCACTGCTCGTCCCGGACAACTACAACAACCGCCGGATGCCCGGCGGAGACATAGTGTCTCTCCGTCGCGAGGTGCGAGAGTTCACGAGTTCCGGGGAGAGGTACGAGTGGGAACTCTTTGCGCGCAATCACTGGATCGATGACTCCATGCCTTACCTCCGGGGCCTCTTGGACCTGCTCGCCCCACACATCGCTCAGCCCGGCTATGGGGGCCACTTCCGGCACATGTCCGACACCGAAGTGACTGTCTTCGACTTCCGCGATGGAGCGTACGAGCCCATCAAGATATGGGGTGTCGACCCGCGGTGACCGGACGGTAAGGGGTTCGCGCCCCGCGTGCCCCATCGGAGACAGTCAGCGGAGAATCACGGCGCGGCCGTTCCAGGACGAAGAGCGGTCGTGCCGCATCCGTGCCAGAACGGGCGGGGAGTCACGGGGAGTCGGGGTACACCGAGGCGCGTGCCGCCGGACTCTGCTCTGGGTGGGGAACCCACAGGTCACAGCATGCGTCGCCCCACCTCGCTCCTAAAGTGGTGCTGACAGCGCCCCACCTTCGCAGGCTCACCATCTATCGGCCGCTCGACCAAGCCAGGCTGGTGTCACAGGTGGCTGGCATGCTACGAGCAGTAGACAGAGGGGGCCTATGTCCGTACCGAGTAAGTGGAAAATTGCGCAGCATTGGGACGAAAGCCCGAGAAGAGATGTTTTTGCGCCTCATCTGTTGCTTGATGAGCCGTGTTGCTTCGCTTGCGGGGGGTTCTCAGAGCGATGGAAGCGGGCCACTGCCCAAGCCTCATGGCAGCGCGCCAACCTCGAACGAGCCCACATCATCCCCAGTAGCCTTGGTGGATCAGACGAGGCGAGCAACCTGCTCCTACTCTGCAGGCCTTGCCATCAAGAATCTCCGGACTGGGTGGACCCGGCCCAGATGGCTCGCTGGATCGCGACCAGAGAAGAGCGCCCCAGCCGGGAACTTGAGACCTTTCAGGAACCCGACGGGCTCCCGGAGCGGGGGCCGATACGCGCGAAGTGGTACCCGGCACCGTGCAGTCAGCCGGCCGAGAGCCAGTCCGTCAAGTCGTAGACGGTGTGGCAGTAGGGGTCGTGGACGTCCTTGCGCATGCGGTCCAGCTCGCCCGGCAGAAGGACCGGGAGCGCGGTGTGCACCGCCGTTACGCCGACCGTGACGGAGCCTTTCTCGTCCTGGAGGGGGAGGTCGATGCCGAACGGTGGCGCGTCCTGTGATTCGGGGGTGTCCAGGTAGAGGCGGCACGTCGTGAGGTCGAGAAGGAGGAAGCCGCGCAGGCGCAGCTCCGGGGGTTCTTCCGGCTCCGGGGGAAGGGAGAACGCGGCCGCCGCGGCGTGCAGCGCGTCCGGTACCAGGAAGCGCGGCTCGGCTGCGAAAGCGTGGACGGGGGCGGATGCGTCGAGCACGGGGATCCCGAAGGCGTCGCGCGGCGCCGCCTCGATCTCGCGTTCCGAGCAATCCGTCGCCACGCCGCGCAGGGCGGCTGCGAGGTCCCCCGAGGGGATGTTCCCGCCCTGGGTGTCCGTGAGCGGCACGTCGAAAGCGACGGAGCTGTCGAGTCGCCGTCCGTCCCAGAGGACGACCCGGCCGGCACCGGGTAGGTCCGGGGAGGCCACCACACCTCTGACGAGCCGGACTTCGGGTCCGAACGTGAAAGCCGTGACCCGGCCCAGCATGTCGTGCGCCAGCTGTGCTTGCAGGCCGGACAGGCCGGTCTCGTCCCATGGCATGGAGTGCTCCGTCGTGCTCGGGTTCCTCGTGCGGAACTGCCTTCAAGTCCTCCGCGCACGGCGCCTGGCATCGTGCCGTGTCCGTGTCCGTGCCGGGACGGGACGGGCCGGAGGCCACCGTGCCGGGTGGGGGAGGGTGCCCGGTTCAGGGTGTGTTCGGTGCGGGTGGTGTGTCGAGGAGGCGGGAGACCAGGAGGTCCGGGTAGCCCGTGGGGGGTGGGGCGATGCCGAAGATCGCGCGGAGGTAGAGCGGTGCGATGAGCTGGTCGAGGATCTGTTCCAGGGGCGGGGGGTGCTCGCCGCGGGCCGTCGCCCGGTCGCGGATCTTCTCGATGGAGGCGATCCGGCGCTGGAACTGCTCCGCGCGCCCGCCCTGCGCGGTGGCGCTGCCGGACATGGACAGGGCGACGGCGCGGATGAGGAGCCGGCCCTCCGGTGTGCGGATGCTCGCCACGCCGGCTTCGGCCCAGGCGACGAGGTCCCCGCGCAGGCTGCCCGTGTCGGCCAGGGGCGAGTCCTTCTCGAGGCGGGTGGTGACCACGTCGGCGAGCAGAGCCTCGCGGCTGCCCCAACGCCGGTACACGCTGGTGTGGTTGACGCCCGCGCGCTGCGCGATCGCGGGGATGGAGAGGTCGGCTCCTTCCGGGTCGGACAGCAGGTCGAGGACCGCCTGGTGGACGGCCGAGCGGACCTGCTCGGGGCTCTTGCGGGCACGCGGTGCCGGTTGGTTCGGGCTCACGCACCCATCGTAAGCACAGATATTTGCTTCGGATGCCCGGCGGGTCTACAGTTCCGTTCAGCGCAAGCACAGATCTGTGCTTGTGGGAGGCGTCATGGCCGACGCTCTGAGGAGAGTGCGATGCAGCAGCTTCTGTTCCCCGGCAACATCCAGTTCTGGTACGAGACCCTGCGCTCGATGAGCCACATCGCCTACGGGGGCGCGGACTTCGGTGAGGTCGTCGCCACCGCCGAGCGGATCACCGAGGGCGATGACGACAGCTGGTACACCGAGTGGGCCGCCACCGCCGACCGCGTCTCCGGCGAGGCCCGGAAGGCGCTGGAGGCCGGGCACGAGGTGAGTGCCCGCGACGGATTCCTGCGGGCGTCGAACTACTACCGGTCGGCGGAGTTCTTCCTGCACGGCCACCCCTGCGACCCGCGCCACGACGACGCCTACGCCCGCTCGGTGGAGTGCTTCAAGGCCGCCGCGGCCCTCTACTCCACCCCGCGCGTCGAGGCCGTCGAGATCCCCTACGAGAACACCACCCTGCCGGGCTACCTGTACCGCGTCGACGACTCCGGGACGCCCCGCCCGACCCTGATCATGCACAACGGCTTCGACGGCACCGCGGAGGAGATGCACTTCTTCGGCGCGATGGCCGGTGTCGAACGGGGCTACAACGTGCTGGTCTTCGACGGCCCCGGCATGCCCGGGCCCCGCCACCGCGAGGGCCTGGTCTTCCGCCCCGACTGGGAGAACGTCGTCTCACCCGTCGTCGACTTCGCGCTGACCGTCCCCGAGATCGACAACGACCGCATGGCCCTGCTGGGCCTCAGCATGGGCGGCGTCCTCGCGCCCAGGGCCGCCGCCTTCGAGCACCGCCTCGCCGCGCTGATAGCCGTCGACGGCCTCTACGACCTCGGCCAGGTCTCGGTCCGCAACATCCCCGGCACCCGCCAGGAGGCCGAGCGGCTCCTGCGCGCCGTGTCCGCCCCCGAACTCGACGCGGCCCTCGACCAGCTCATGGCCAAGGACCCGATCTCGCGCTGGGCCATCCACCACGGGATGTACGTCATGGGCGTCGACACCCCCCGCGCCTTCAACGCCTCCTACCTCGACTACACCCTCGCCGACGGCATCGCCGAACAGATCCGGTGCCCCACCCTGGTCTGCGACGCCGTCGAGGACATGTTCTTCAAGGGGCAGCCCGAGCAGCTCTTCGAGCATCTGACCTGCCCGAGGACCCTCATGGTCTTCAGCGCCGAGGAGGGCGCCGGAGCGCACTGCCACCCCGGTGCCATGCGCCTGGCCCAGGCCCGCATCTACGACTGGCTCGACGACACCTTCCGGACCGTTCGGCCGAGGTAGCCCTGCCGCGGTCGCGCCGAAGGGGACGCCGTGGCCCCCGGCGCCCCGCACGGCAGGGAAGAATTTGATCAACGGAAGGGCAGCGCACGGCCGATGCTTGACCCCGCCATTGCCTGGGCCGTGCCGACGGCGGCGGAGCGGCTCCTCGCTTGATCGGTCGAGCCCGTGAGGTGCCTATGCTTGGCGGACTTCTGTGATTCGAGGGGGAGTTGCACGTGGTTCGACGAAGATCGCTCGCTTTCATCGGTGTGGCCGCGCTGGTACCGCTGGCCGCCTCCGCCTTCTCCGCGCAGGCGGCGTCGGGCTCGCTGACGGTCACCACGCTGGGGCGGCACGGAGCCAAGGTCGCGACGACGGTCACGGTCGTCGCCGTCTCGTCCGGCCAGACGTACAGCGTCAAGTCGGGCAAGCGGATCAGCCTGCCGGCGGGGCGCTACCTCGCGATGACCGACATCTACGAGAGCACCACCGACGGACTGGGCACCGACACCATCGGCGCGCAGGTCGTGACGGTGTCGGGCAGCAAGTCGGTGACGCTCGACGCGCGCAAGGGCAAGGCCGTCAAGGTCTCGCTCGACACGCCCGCCGACGTGACCGGGCCGCCGCGGATCAGCGCGCAGGTGTGCGCCGCCACCATGGGCATGCCCTCCGCCTACAGCGCGGGCGGCTGGAACGACCAGGGGGCCCTGTTCGACATCCCGAACTCCTCCAGTCTGCTGCAGTTCGGGTATCTCGCGCAGTGGTCCGGCAAGGACAGCTACGTCGCCGTGAAGAAGACCACGGGCATCCCGGCGGCGCCCGGCGGGTCGTTCAAGCGGTCGGGGCTCGCGACGATGCGCTTCTCGGTGCGCGCCGGGACGCAGATGGGCACCCAGGTCGACACCGCGCTCCAGGCGGTGCCGAAGACCGACGACTGCACGACCGACCTGATGGCGCAGGTGCGCGACGACGACGCGCCGTACAGCGCCACCGTCCATCTGACTCCCGGAACCTGGCAGCCGCGCGACGACATCTTCGGCAGCAACGGCGACGACGTCAGCGGCGGCTTTCCGGCCCCCCGGACGGTGAAGGCGGGGCAGAACCTCACCCAGTCCTTCGGCCGGGCCGCGTGGGGGCCCATGCACAACCTGCCGCTGCTCGGACAGAAGTCCGTCACCTTCTCCCCGGACGCCATGATCGGTGACCTCGACATCGGCGGCACCTGGGGGGACGTGACGAAGGAGACGGTGGTCCTGTCCAAGGGCAGCACCACGGTCAAGAAGCAGACCCTCACCGACTGGCGCACCGGGCCCGCCGAGTTCGACGCCCCGGTCCGCTCGGCCGGCTGGTACCGCCTGACCGTCGACGCGCAGCGTTACCGGCCGGGCATCACCTTCCCGGCCGGCATGCTCTCGCCGCGGGCCACCCTCGACTGGCACTTCAAGGTGGCCGACCCGGCCAAGGCGATGGTGGCACCGGTCTTCCTGACCCGCTTCCTGCCCACCGGGCTCAACAGCCACAACCAGGCCGCGCCGAACAGCACCACGACGGTCGGCGTGAGTGCCGGGCGCGCCTCCCAGGGCCCCGACACCAAGCTCACCAAGGTGACCGCCAAGTCCGTCCGGGTCTGGTCGTCCGCCGACGGCGGCAAGACCTGGAAGGCGGCGACCGTCAAGCACTCCGGGTCGACCTGGCAGGCGTCCGTCCACAACCCGGCCTCCGGGGCGGTGGCCCTGCGCTCGGAGGTGACGGATTCCGCCGGGGACAGCTCGGTGGAGACGGTGTACCGGGCGTACGCCATCGGCTGAGGGGCCTGCTCCCTCGGCATCCCGACATTCCGACATCCCGACGGCCCGGAGGCGTCCGGCTTCCGGGCCGTGCCCGATGCGGCGGGGCGCCGCCTCAGCCGGTGAAGGTGAAGTACTTCCAGGAGCCGTGCGTGGTCGCGTTCACGCTGTCGTTCGAGGAGTTGTTGATGTACGACGACCGCACGCGCATCGAGTAGCCGGTCCGGTGCGTGCCCCGCAACTCCACCACCGACGTGCCCGTGGAGCCGAGCTTGAAGTAGTCGTACCCCGCCGACCGCCAGGCGCCGTCGGAGCGGATCTGGAACTCCAGCTTCTGCGCGCGGCCGGGGTAGGCCGTCATCGTGGTCGTGAGAAGCGGGTTGGTCTTCTTCCGGAAGTAGTACTCGGTGTAGCCGTTGACCTTGGCCGTCTTGTACTGGCGGCTCAGGCTCAGCGACACCTTGACCTTCGCGCCCACCCGGCTCGTGGCCGTCTTCGGGGAGGTCCGCGCGTCGCCGGAGAAGGACGCGCTCACCGTGGTGTCGCGCTTCAGGGGCAGGGTGACGGACAGGTTGCCCCCGCTGTTGACCTTGCCGGTCCTGACCAGTTGCCTGCCCTTGCCGTCGCCGGCGGTGTCCGCGTAGAGCGAGAGCGTCCGGTTCTTGTACGTCGTGCCGAGGTGGGCGGTGAAGGTGACGTCACTGGCGTAGTCGTAGACGCTGCCGTTCCTGTTCACGGTCAGGGTCGTCGCGTTCCGGGGGACCTCGACGGTGTCGGAGGCAGAGGCGGCCGTGCGATCGGTGTCGCCGACGTAGGAGACCTTGTAGGTGACCTTGCTGCCCGCGGGCGGGACGTCGGTGAAGGCGAAGGTCCCGTCCGCCTTCACCGTCGCGGCGGGGAGCGCTTTGCCGTTCGGTGACTCCAGGTCCGTCCGCGTCACCGCGACGGTGGCCCCCGGGGGCAGCCCGAGCGTGTTCGTGACCTTGCCGGAGACGGTCAGCGACTTGGCACGGACGGCGGTCGCCGGGGCGTTCACCGTGACGGTGGTGACCGCCTTGGCGGGTTCGGTGACGACGCGCAGGCTGTATCGGTTGGAGACGTCGTGCGTGACCGCGAAGAGCCGGCTGCTGTCGGGTGCGAAAGCGAGGTCGCCGTGGTCGAGCAGGGCCATCTGGGAGACCCCGCCCCGCTCGTCGGTGAAATTGGCGGTCCGTCTCGGAGCCGTGCCGTCCGGCTTGTAGACGGACACCTGCGGGGTGAAGTTGGCGTAGGTGTCCGTGCCCACCGCGACGAGGCCGTCCGGGGCGACGTCCACCGAGCGCTGTGCCAGGTAGCCGCTCGGATACCTGACGGTCTGCGACAGGTCCGAGGTCCGGAAGGCCTGCTGGTACTCCGTTGCCGTCGTGGCCACCACGAGTTCCGTGCCGTCCGGGGTGAGCGCCAGGTCCTCGGCGGTGTTGCCGATGGCGGCGTCCCGGCCGCCGAGGAACGCGGTCCGGTCGGCCGTGCCCGACGACACGTCGTAGACGCCGAGGGTGAAGTAGTACTGGCGCGATCCGGCCGCCAGGGTGTCGGGGGCGCCGGGCGTCGAGTCCAGCAGCGGGGCGTCCTTCCAGGTCCCCTCGGCGTCCTGGGCGAGGGAGATCCGCGGCTGCCCGCCGGACAGGTCGAGGGAGCCGATGTTGCCGTGGCCGGTGCTGCCGTAGCCGAACCAGAGCTTGCCGCCGGCGAGCGCCAGGTGCTGCGGATCCGTGCCCTCGCCGGTCGCGTACTGCCCGGCCTTGGTGAGCGTCGCCGTGTCGACGGCCACGATCTCGTCGGCTCCCGGCACGGCGACGTACACCGTTGCCGAGTCGGCGGAGAGCTCCAGGCCGTCGGCCTGCGGCAGCGAGGTGATCGTCCCGATGACGGTGCCGTCGTAGTCGGTGGCGACGACCTTGCCTCCCGAGGGGTCGCTGACGAAGACCCGCTTGTGGACGCCGTCCACGATGATGTCGCCGCTGGAGGCGATGGGCAGCGCGGCAATGCTGTCGGCGACGGCGGAGCCCGTCGCGGACCCGATCAGGGCGACGGAACCGAGAGCGACCGCGAGCGCTGTCACGGCCGAAATGCTGCGCACACGCACAGTGATGCAACCCCCACTAGGAAGACAGGACGCCCACAAGACCCCCGGAGCCCCTCCAGGGTTGTACGGCTCGCCCGCGCAGGCTTCCGCAGGTCTGCGTGGATGCCGTCCAGAAGTCGTGCGCCGTTCACGGCGGGCCGGCGCTCGGGTCACCGCGATCGAGGTCGAGCGGGCGGACGGCGTTCGTCTGCACCCGGCGCAGAAGGGTCTCGCTCAGCTCGCGCTCGTCCACGTGTCCGGGCGCGGCGCCAGCACCGCGGAGACCACCGCGGGGGACGAGGCCATGACGTCGCCCACGAATCGCAGGCGTCCGATGTGGAGTCCGCGGAGTGCCCGACCGTGGTCGACGGCGACGACGAGAGAGACCACGAGCAGAAGAAGCCGCCACAGGGTCATCACCGGGCGGCGTACGGCGCGGGGCAGTTCCGCCACGGAGGCGTGCAGGCACTCGCAGGGGAAGGGGACGTGACGCTCCTCGTCGGACAGGATCCGTCCCGCCACGTCCGAGGTGAGCGCGTCGCCGGCGCCGTCGCGCAGGGCCCGGTAGTAACGCAGCGCCACTCCTTCCGCGATCATCAGCACCAGCAGTTCCAGACGCAGGCCCATGAGACGCCGCAGCCGCACGAAGACCGTGTCGCTCCAGTGCCCGGTCAGCGTCGGCATGCCGCCCGCGGTGGTCGGACGGGACGAGAAGGTCAGCCTGTGCGCGGTCCGGGCCCGCGGATCGATCCGCGGGCCCGGCAGGCGGCGTGAGATCAGCGGACGTCGACGAAGTCGCCCGGCGAGGTCGCGGCCGCGGTGGTGGACGTGGCGTCGAAGGCGAACCGCCAGTAGCCGTCCGTCGACGCCTTCACCGTGGTCTTCAGGCCCCCCACACTGCTGGTGGAGATCGCCTTCACCGTGGTGTACCCGGACGTCGCCTTCTTGCTGAACTGGAGTTTCACCTTCTGCCCGGCGTATCCGTGATACCCGCCGAGCGTCTCCCAGTCCGCTCGGGAGAGCTTGCCCGTGACAGTGAGCGTCTTGCCCTTGGCCACCGGCTCGGGGGACGCGTTGGCCGTGACGGTCGCGTCGCGCAGCACGGACGCCGACTTCGCGGCGTGCAGATCGACGTGCCCCGTACCGTCCGCCGACTCGGCCCAGGCGGCGGCCTTCCAGGTACCGGCAAAGGAGTTGCGGCCGAGGGCCGAACGCGGCTGGACGTAGGCGAAGTGCGCCTCGCAGGTCGAGGTGGTCGCGTTCACCTTGGTGCAGATCGCCGGCCAGGTGTCGTAGAGGACGGCGTCGGGGGTGGTGTACGAACCCCGATAGAGGTACATGTCGCCGCTCGCGATCCCCGACGGATCGGTGGCGGTGAACCGCGCCCTGAACTCCTGCAGCGGCCGGTCGGACAGCTCCACCGGCTTTCCGCCGTTGATTACGACGTCCGAGATGCGGGTGGCGCCCACCGTCTCGTCGACCTGCGCGGCCGGCCCGCCGAACGCCCGCACGACGGTGCGGCGGAGGATGCCGCCCTGGTCGTCGGCCGCGGTGACGCGCAGGGTGAGGTAGGAGGCGGTGGCGGGCACGTCCAGGGTGGCGGAGCCGTCGGCCGCTACGGGCAGGTCGGTCCAGCTCGTGCCGTCGTCCGTGGAGTAGGCGAGGCCCGTGATCCTGGTGTTCGCCACCTCGGCGTCCGTGGCGCGGGTGGCGGCGCTCGCGTCGAGCCTGACCGGCCCGGCCGCCGCACGGCCGAGACCGTCGAGGCCGGAAACCCGCAAGTCGGCGTCGATCAGGGGGAGTTCCTTGCCCTGCGCGTAGCCCGACCGGAACGTCCACTCGCTCTGCACGTCCGTGGACAGCGTGGCGTACGGGACGTGGCGGTGCACGGTCTGGTCGAGGGTGTACGTCTTCTCGGACGAGGGCAGCGTCGACGACATCAGGCCGTGGTAGGCGTCGACTCCCGATGCCTGGGCGTAGGTGACGCCGTCCGACGTCAGCTTGTAGGCGTAGGACGCACGGGAGTCGAAGCCCGAGTGGCCCGCGGTGTCGCTGAAGGTGCCGCCCTCGTTCACCGAGATCTTCCCGAAGTACCGCTGCGAGCCTCCCCACTGGCCGCGCGCCGGCTGCAGCGGGGCCGCGCCCAGGACCTCGCCCGCGCTGGTCCCGGCGGGCAGGATGCGGTCGGGCAGGTCGAGGCTTACGCGGTTGCCGTATTCCAGGATGCGGCTGTACGTGATGCCAGGTGTGGCGTACTCGGTCACGGAACCGGCGGCCGGCACCGAGGAGCCGAGGTACACGCCGGTCCACTCGCCGAAGGCGGGGACGCTCTGCAGGTCGGCGGTGGTTCGGGTGCCCGGCGCGTTGATCTTCGTGACGGTCTTCGCCAGGCTCGACGTACGCACGGTGGTGACGGGCGAGGCGGGCACGGTGGTGGTGTAGCTGCGCGTGAGGTCGTAGCGGTACGGGCTCGGGACGCTCGCGGAGGATCCCTTCTTGCTGAGCACTTCGTGCACGCGCAGCGAGACACCGGGCACCGAGAACGGGGTGACGTACACCTTGTCGGGCCCGTCGCCCGCGAAGCCCGCCAGGTCGCCGCCCGGGACGCTGATCCACATGGCCGAGGAGTCCCGCGTGGCGGTCGTGTCGTCGGTGCGGATCGCGGTCTCCTTGGCCGCGCGCTGGTCGAAGGTGACCGTGGTGGCGGCCGAACCGACGGTGAAGGTGCGTGTGAGCAGGTAGCTCGGCTGCTGCCAGTCGTCGTGAAGCGCCACCGAGAAGTACTCGCCCGGCGGCAGCTTCAGGCTTGCCGTGCCGTCCATGCTGCTGCTGTCGACGGTGTAGGACGTCCAGGTCGTGCGGTTCCAGACGTAGAAGAGCTTGGACACGACGGTGGCGTGTGTGATGGCCAGTTTCACCGTGTGCGTCGACGCGGTGACGGCCGCCGTCGTGGCAGCGCGGCGCACGCTGCCCGACGCCGTCAGCGGAAGGTTCGCGGCCTTCCGGTCCGCCGCGGATGTCCCCGTCGGCCGTACGGACAGTGTGCCGTTCGTGGCGGCGACCGTGTAGCGGGCCTGACGGCTTCGGAACCCCTTCGGCTCCGCCGTGACCCGGACGTCCCGTCCGCCGACGAGTTCGACGCGGCCGTCGTCCCCCAACTCGGCGCTCGGCGCGCCGTGGTGTGCCGAGTCCTGGGCCGCGGTGATCACCCCCACCGTGGCGGGTCCGCCGTCTGCGGCACCGGCCAAGGGCGCGAGCAGCACCGAGGCCGTCACCAATGCGCCGCTCACTCCCGCGGCGGCGGGTCTTCGGAGCCGTTCACCCCAGAATCCGGACATCAGGTATCTCCTGTCCCTTCCCCTTGGGAGCCGGTTCCCGGCTCGTCCCACACAGGAGTCGTCCGGCCCGTTCCAGGAGGCGCCGAACCTTGTGTCCGATCATTGTCACGTACGGGTCACCGGGGTCTTCACCTGGTCCCTGGCCCGGTCGTTCCTCCAGAGGCGCGGGTGTCACCGATGTCTTCGACCGTGGTCCACCGCCACCCGCACCCGCACCCGCACCGGAAGTCGACGGCACCCTGCTTCCGGTGGACCGGCCATCGCCCCGTCAGGCCGCCTGCCCCGCCGGCACTTTGAAGCGGTGGACCGTGGCCTCGGGCAGGGCGCGTCGTGTCAGGCCCGCGAGGGTGGCGCCGGGGCCGATGTCCAGGAACGCGGCGGCGGCCAGGTCCTCGTGCAGGACGCGCAGGGTGTCCGCCCAGCGGACCGGGCCGACCAGCTGGCGGGCGCACAGGTCGCGCCAGTGGTCGCCGCCGCGGTGGGCGACCGCGTCGACGTTGGCCACCACGGGAAGCGTGCCGGCCGCGAAGTCCGTCAGGTCCAGGGCCCGGCGCAGCGCCTCGCCCGCGGGTGCCATGTAGGGGGTGTGGCAGGCGGCGGTGACCGGCAGGACGCTGTAGCGCAGCCCGGCCCCGGCCGCCAGGGCGGCGGTGGACGCCACCGCCTCGCGGCTGCCGGCGACCACCGTCTGCAGCGGACCGTTGTGGTTGGCCACCCACAGCTCGGCACCGTCCCGGCGGGCCGCCGCCACCAGGGCCGCGACCCGCTCCGGGCCGCCGCCCAGCACGGCGGCCATCGCGCCGGGCCGGTGCCGGGCCGCCTCGGCCATCGCCCGGCCCCGTTCGCCCACCAGCCGGGCGCCGTCGGCGGCTGACAGCACGCCGGCGGCGACCAGCGCCGCGTACTCGCCGAGGCTGTGCCCGGCGACCGCCGCCACGTGCGCGGACGGCTCGTGCCGCAGGAACTCCGACCAGGCCAGCAGCGAGGCGGTGAACACCGAGATCTGGGCGTGGTCGGTGCGGGACAGGGTCTCCTGGTCCGCCGTCAGCAGCAGGTCGGCGACGTCGAAGCCGGAGGCCCGGGAGACGGCGTCGACCAGCTCCCAGGACGGCGTGTGCCGCCACGGCTCGCCCATGCCGGGGCGCTGCACTCCCTGGCCCGGGAACAGGACGGCGTACCGCGGCTCGGCGGTGGCTTCGTGAACGTGCGCGACCATGATCTGCCCTCTCGATGTTCCGACGACGGTCGAGGACATCGTCCAAGGGGTCCGCTCAAGTCACGGATCGCTTTTTCCTCACGCCCGGCCCGCATTTCGCTCAAGGCCCGGAAAAGGAATCGGAGGCTTTTTCACGGCTTGAGCCGGGCATTGCCCGCGACCCCGAACCCTTCTTTCGGGCGGCCTCGGTCCAGAGGGCGTCCGGAGGGGAGGACAAGGCATGACCACCGTGGTCGAGAACCCCGTGGCGCACAGCCCGGTGCCGCCTGGCGAGCCGGAGCCCGAGCGTCCCGACAGCATGCACGTCCGCGTGGAGGAGCTGCGGCGGCTGCGCGCCGAGGTGCACGCGGGCCCCGGGCAGCGCGCCACCGAGGCGCAGCACGCCAGAGGCAAGCTCACCGCCCGCGAGCGCATCGAACTCCTGCTGGACGAAGGGTCGTTCACCGAACTGGAGGGGCTGCGCCGGCATCGTGCGACCGGCTTCGGCCTGGAGCACCGCAGGCCGCACACCGACGGCGTGATCACCGGCTGGGGCACCGTCGAGGGCCGCCAGGTCTTCGTCTACGCGCACGACTTCCGCATCTTCGGCGGCGCGCTCGGCGAGTCCCACGCCATGAAGATCCACAAGCTGATGGACCTCGCGGAGGCCTCCGGCGCCCCGCTGGTGAGCCTGTGCGACGGCGCGGGCGCCCGCATCCAGGAAGGGGTGACCGCGCTCGCCGGGTACGGCGGCATCTTCAGCCGCAACGCGCGGTCCTCGGGCGTCATCCCGCAGATCAGCGTGATCCTCGGCCCGTGCGCGGGCGGCGCGGCCTACTCGCCGGCGCTGACCGACTTCACGTTCATGGTCCGGGGCGTGTCCCAGATGTTCATCACCGGCCCGGACGTCGTGCGGGCGGTCACCGGCGAGCAGGTGACCATGGACGAACTGGGCGGCGCCGACGTGCACGCGTCGGTGTCCGGGGTGGCCGCGTTCGCCTACGACGACGAGACGGCCTGCCTGGAGGACGTGCGCCACCTGCTGTCGTACCTGCCCTCCAACAACCGGCAGGCCCCGCCCGTGCTGCCCTGCGAGGACCCGGCGGACCGGCGTACCGACCGGCTCGCCGGCCTCGTCCCGGCCGATCCCGCCCGCGGGTACGACGTGCGGGAGGTCGTCGAGGAGATCGTCGACCACGGCGAGTACTTCGAGACCCACCCCACCTGGGCGCCCAACGTGGTGTGCGCGCTGGCCCGGATCGACGGCCACGTCGTCGGCGTCATCGCCAACCAGCCGCTCGCCAGCGCCGGGGTGCTGGACATCAGGGCCAGCGAGAAGGCCGCGCGGTTCGTCTCGCTGTGCGACGCCTTCAACATCCCGCTCGTCACCATGCTGGACGTGCCCGGCTTCCTGCCCGGCGTGGACCAGGAGCACAACGGCATCATCCGGCACGGCGCGAAACTGCTGTACGCGTACTGCAACGCCACCGTGCCGCGCATCCAGCTGATCCTGCGCAAGGCGTACGGCGGCGCCTACATCGTCATGGACTCCCGCTCCGTCGGCGCGGACCTGTCCTTCGCCTGGCCCACCAACGAGGTGGCGGTGATGGGGGCGGAGGGCGCCGCGAACGTGATCTTCCGCAAGCAGATCGCCGCCGCCGACGAACCCGCGGCGATGCGCACGCGCATGGTCGAGGAGTACAAGGCCGAGCTGATGCACCCGTACTACGCGGCCGAACGCGGCCTGGTCGACGACGTCGTCGAACCCGGCGAGACCCGCGCGGTGCTCGCCCGCTCGCTGGCCATGCTGCGCACCAAGCACCGGGCGCTGCCGCAGCGCAAGCACGGGATCACCCCGCTGTGAGCGCCGCTCCGACCTCGGCCGACGTGCTGCGCGAGGCCGCCTTCCGGGTGGTGCGCGGCGATCCCGGCCCGGACGAACTGGCCGCGCTGGTCGCCGTGCTGACCGTGCTGCGAGCACGCGCCGAGGCTCGCGCCGAGCCGGCCGGGCCCGCCGTGCTGCGGGCCACCTGGGACCGGGCCGGCCACGCCTACCGCAGTCCGCTCGCCTGGGTGCTTTGAGTCCGCTTTTAGCGAGCGATGTGCCACCCGACCCGACAATGAAATCACGCGGGAGAAAAGGGAATCGACCCCCCGCCCGCGCCTCATCAGGAGGACGAAGGAAATGCCACCTGCCACCAAGAAGACCTGCCTGCCGGGTGCCGCGAACCTCGAATTCATGCGCACCGTGGACCGTTCCCTGCTGCACCGCTGGGCGCTTTCCGAGGTGTTCCTCACCGACGCCCGCAAGACCGGTGAGGAGGAATATCTCGCCGCCGCCCAACTGCCGCCGCTGCACGCCTACTACACCGAGAGCACCTCGCGGCTCGGCTGCCCGGACCCGATGCTGCTGCTGGAGTGCTGCCGGCAGGCCGAGACCTACGGCGGCCACGAGTACGCCGGGGTCTCGCGCAAGAGCAAGTTTCTGCTGCGTTCCTGGTCGATGGAGCTGCCGGGCCTGCTCACCCTGCCGCACCAGGAAGAGCCCGGCGAGCTGCGGATCTCGGTGCGCACCGGCAACCGCCGCGGCACGCCGGGCGACGTGCGCCGGCTCTCCTTCGGCATCGACATGAAACTCGCCCAGCGCTGCCTCGGCTTCGTGCGCATGGACGTCGGCTACATCCCCGCCGAGGTCTACGACACGGTCCGCCTGCAGGGCCGCGGCCGGCCGCTGGTGCCGTTCAGGGACCTGCCCCGCCAGACCGCCTACGTCGACCCGCACCTGGTCGGCCGCAGCGACCCGGCGAACGTCGTCCTCGGCTCCGCCACCGTGGGCAGCGACAACGCCAGCGCGACCGTGCGGGTGCCGCTGGAGAACCGCAGCATGTTCGACCACGGCCAGGACCACGTGCCCGGCATGGTCCTCATGGAGGCGGCCCGCCAGCTGTGCCTGCTCGGTGTCTCCGACCTGTGGGGCGCCTCGGTCAGCCGCAGCACGGTGGCCGGCTTCGAGTTCTCCTTCACCCGCTACGCCGAGCTGGACGCGCCCACGACGGTGCACATCCGCAAGACCGAGCCGTACGCGCACGAGGACAACCTGAGCCTGATGCTCCCGGACCTCAGGACCTTCCACATCGACTTCGAGCAGGACGGCGACATCATCGCCTCCGGCCGGATGCACACCACGACGGCGTCCACGGGCGTGCCGCTGCTGGACGGCGAGGAGTGCGTATGAGCCCCGACGGCATATGGCTCACGCCCGCCGAGTGGCTGCCGCCCGGCACCGAGAAGACGGCGGACGCGCTGGCGGCCGGCCGGGTGACGGCCGACGAGGCCGACGCGATGGGCTACGGGCAACTGCCCGTCTCCCCGGACGTGTCCGCGCCGGCGATGGCGGTCCGTGCCGCCCGGCACGCCCTGTCCCGGGCCGGGGTGAGCGCCGGCGACCTCGCGGCCGTCCTGCACGCCTGGACCTACCACCAGGGCCACGACTTCTGGTCGCCCGCGCACTACGTGGCCGCCAGGACCGGCGCCCTGGACGCGATCCCGACCGGCGTCCAGCAGATGTGCAACGGCGCGGGGGCCGCCCTGCGCACCGCGGTGCACCAGCTCGCCGCACGGCCCGGTGACGGACCGGTCCTGGTCACCACCGCCGACCGCTTCGCCGCGCCGGGCTTCGACCGGTGGGCCGGTGACTACGGCGTCTGGTACGGCGACGGCGCCACCGCGGCCGTCGTCTCCACCGGACCCCGTCCGGGCGGCGCCCTGGCACTGCGCGCCCTGCAGACCCGGGCGGCGCCGGAACTGGAGAGCGCGCACCGCGACACCGACGTCTTCCAGCCCGCACCGCACACCCGCAGCGCGGCGGTGGACGTACGCCGCACCAAGAGGGCGTTCCTCGCCGAGCACGGCAAACCGCGGTTCCTGGAGCGGCTGCGCCGGGAGACGACGGCCGTGCTGGCCGCCGCGCTGGCCGAGGCGGGCATCGGCGGCGGGCGGCGGCTGAGCGCCGTCCTGCTGCCGCGGCTCGGCCGGGCCACGGCACGGGACGTGTACGGCCCCGCCGTCGGCGAGGTCACCGACGCGCCCCTGGCCGACCTGGGCGAGAACACCGGTCATCTCGGCGCCGGCGACCTGCTGTCCAACCTGGCCGCCCTGGCCGGTGACACCGGCCCGCACCGGCTGGCCCGCGGCGAGTACGCGGCGGTGCTCAGCGCGGGCGCCGGGTTCACCTGGAGCGCGGTCGTGGTGCAGCGGACCTGAGCCGCGCGCACACCCGGGCACCCCCGCCGAACCGGTAGGTCCCGCCCCCTCGCCTCCCCGAACCCCTCCGGGTTCTCGAACTCCTCGCATCACGACCTTCGACGAAAGGACTGTCATGACGTTCCCTCAGCGCGAGGGCCCCGACGAGCGGCGTCCCGTGCTCGTCGTGGGCGCCGGCCCCGTGGGACTGGTGCTCGCCACCGAACTGCTCGCGCAGGGTGTTCCGGTCCGGCTGGTCGACCACTCGGCGGCCGGTCCCGTCCAGCACTCCCGGGCCAGCGTGGTGTGGCCGCGCAGCCTGGAACTCCTCGGCCGCATCGGCGCCTCCGAGCCGCTGATCGAGGCGGGCAACCGGCTGGACTCGGTGCAGTACTACTCGGACAAGCGGCACCTCGGCGCCATCGAGATGAGCCGCCTCGCGGACACCCCCTACCCCTTCGGCGTGGTCGTCCCGCAGGACACCACCGAGGAGGTGATCCGCACCCGGCTGGCCGCGTACGGCGGCGCCGTCGAGTTCGGCTCCCTCACCGGGCTCGACACCTCCGGGCCCCGGCCCCTGGCCCGGGTGCGGCGGGCCGACGGGCGCGACGAGGACATCGAGGCGGAGTACGTGATCGGCGCGGACGGCGCGCACAGCGCGGTGCGCCGCCTCGCCGGGATCGAACTGCTCGGCACCGGCGACGACGTGCTGTTCGCGATCGGCGACGGCCCGGTCGCCGGCGACCTGGACCAGCACGCGCTGGTGTACTGCTACTCCCGCTCCGGCGCCCTCGGGATCGCCCCGTTCGGCGGCGGCACCTACCGGCTCGCGATCAGCGTGCCGGACTGGCGCGAGGAGCAGGGACCGCCGCCGGAGCTGTTCCAGCGGTTCGTCGACGAGCGTTCGCCGCGGCCCGGCATCGTCGGCGACCTCGAATGGTCCACCATCTTCCGGGCCCGGCGCCGGGTGGCCGAGACCATGCGCGCGGGCCGGGTCTTCCTCGCGGGCGACGCCGCCCACGTGTTCAGCGCGGCCGGCGCGCAGGGCATGAACACCGGCATCCAGGACGCGGTCAACCTCGCCTGGAAGCTGGCCGGCGTGGTCCGGGGCGCGTTCGAGCCGGGCATCCTCGACACCTACGACAGCGATCGCCGCCTGGCCGCCGAGCGCATCGTGCTGACCACGGCCAAGCAGACCAGCTGGGGGCTGTTCAAGCGGCGGCACGAACTGGCGCTGCGCGACGCCACCGTACGGCTGGCCCACCGCACCGGGGTGCTCCAGCGGTTCGGCGCGCCGCTGATGGCGCAGCACGACGTCAGCTACCGGCCGGCCGAGTCCCTGCGCGACACGCTGCCGGGACTGACCCGCAGGATCCGCGCCGGCGACCGGCTGCCGGTGTTCGCCGCGCACGACGACCCGCAGCCGGGCGCCGAGCGCTGGCCGTCGATCGACCCGGCACGGCTGTCCGTGCTGCTGTGGGCCGGCGAACGGCAGGACGCCACCTGGCTGGCCACCCGCGACGCCGTGGCGGCGGCCGCCCCCGACGGCGTCCCGGTACGGGACATCTCCGCCTGGCCGGGCTTCACCTCCCTGCTCGGCACCGCCCCGAAGGCACTGGTGGTGCGCCCCGACGGGCACACCGCGGCGATCGTCGCCCCCGAGCCGACGGCCGTCCGCACGGCCCTGCGCAGGGTGGGAAGCAGCTTCCGGGCGGCCGTCGCCCGGCCCGCCCCTGAGGTCCGGGACACCCCGTCCGCCCGGCTGACGACCCTGGCGGTGCCCCCGGTCCCGGCGGCCGGCGAGTCCGAGGAGCTGGCCTCGTGAGCCGCGCCGCCGTCCTGTGCGGCCTCGGCGGCGCGCTGCCGGAACGGGTCGTGTCCAACGACGAACTGGCCCGGCAGCTGGACACCTCCGACCGGTGGATCCGTACCCGGACCGGGATCGGGTGGCGTCACGTCGTCGCGCCGGGCGAGGCCACCTCCGACCTGGCGGTGGCGGCCGGACGGGACGCGCTGGCCTCGGCCGGACGCGACGACGTCGACCTGGTGGTGCTCGCCACCAGCACGCCGGACCGGCCCTGCCCGGCCACCGCGCCGGACGTCGCCCACCGGCTGGGCCTGGGCACGGTGCCCGCGTTCGACGTCTCCGCCGTGTGCACCGGGTTCGTGTACGCGCTGGCCACCGCGTCGTCCATGATCAGCGCGGGGGTCGCCGAACGGGCCCTGGTGATCGGCGCGGACACCTTCTCCACCATCCTCGACCCGGCCGACCGCACCACCCGGGCCATCTTCGGCGACGGAGCCGGAGCCGTGGTCCTGCGGGCGGGCGAGGCGGACGAACCGGGCGCGCTGCTCGGCTTCGACCTGGGCAGCGACGGCTCGGGCGGCGACCTGATCACCGTGCGCGCCGGAGGGTCCCGGCAGCGCTCCACGCCCGGGACGCCGGACGCCGGGGACCACTTCTTCACCATGGACGGCCGGCCCGTGTTCACCCAGGCCGTCCTGAACATGAGCCGTTCCTCGCAGCACCTCCTCGACCGGATCGGCTGGACTCCCGCCGAGGTGGACAAGGTCGTCGCGCACCAGGCCAACATCCGGATCCTGGCCGCGGTCGGCGAGCAACTCGGCCTGGAGGAGAAGCAGATCGTGGCCAACCTGGACCGGGTCGGCAACACCGTCGCCGCCTCGATCCCGCTCGCCCTGCGCGACGCCGCCGCCGACGGCGACCTGCGGCCCGGCCACCGCGTACTCCTCACCGGCTTCGGCGGCGGCCTCACCTGGGGCTCCGCCGCCCTCGTCTGGCCGGCCCTGGAACCGGCCGGCCGCACCCACCACCCCGAGAACCACCAACGAGAGGACATCGTCATGAGCACTCCCGCCATCGAGACCCAGGAATCCCTCAAGCACCGCGTCTCGGCCCTGATCAGCGAGAAGTTCGGGCTCGACGAGGCCGAACTGCTCTCCGGCGCCACCTTCGACGAGCTGGAGATCGACTCGCTGATCCTCGTGGAGCTGAGCCTGATCCTGCGCAAGGAGATGGACATCGTCCTGGAGGAAGGCGACCTGAAGGCCGCCTTCACCCTGGACGAGGCCGTCGCCGTGATCCGGGCGAAGGCGGATCGGGCGTGAGCGGCGTGGCCCGGGGCCGCGGCGTCGCGATCACCGGCATGGGCCTGGTCACGCCCGCCGGCATCGGGGTGGAGGAGAACTGGCGGCGCGTGCTGTCCGGAGTCTCCGCCGCCGCCACCGACCCCGAGCTCAAGGGCGAGAAGGTCGACATCTCCTGCCGGGTCGCCGGCTTCGACCCCACGGCCGAGCTGGGCCGGCGCACCGCCTGGAAGCTGGACCGCTTCACGCAGCTCGCCGTGGTCGGTGCCCGGCAGGCGGTCGCCGACTCCGGCCTGGACACCGCGGCCTGGGACTGCACCCGGGTGGGTGTGGTGATCGGCAACTCGCTGGGCGGAGCCGCGACCCTGGAGAAGCAGCTGCGCACCTACTCCGAGGGCACCCCCGAGGACGTGTCGGCGCTGATGATCCCGATGAGCATGGTCAACATGGTCGCCGGTTACGTCGCCATGGACCTGCGCATCCACGGCCCGAGTCTGGTCACCGCGACCGCGTGCGCGTCGGGGGCGTCCGCGATCGGCACGGCCCGCGAATGGCTGCTGTCCGGGCTGTGCGACGTGGTCCTGGCCGGCGGGACCGAGTCGGCGATCAGTCCCGGCACGCTCAACGGACTGTCCCGGATGGGCGCGTTGTCCGGCCGTACCGACCAACCGGCCGCGGCGTCACGGCCGTTCGCCGCGGACCGGGACGGGTTCGTGGCCGGCGAGGGCGCGGCGATCCTCGTGCTGGAACGGTGCGCGGACGCCACCGCGCGCGGTGCCCGCAGGTACGCGGACATCGCCGGTTTCAGCGCCACCTCGGACGCGCACCACGCCACCGCCCCGCATCCGCAGGGCGAGGGCCTGGCCCGCGCGCTGCGGGCGGCCCTGGCCGACGCCGGGGTGCTCCCCGACGAAGTGGAGCACGTCAACGCGCACGGCACCTCCACCCCGATGAACGACCTCACGGAGGCCCGTGCCCTGCACTCGGTGCTCGGGGACCGCGCCGCGGTCACCTCCACCAAGGGCGTCACCGGGCACACCCTCGCCGCCGCGGGCGCGGTGGAGGCCGCGTACACCGCGCTGGCGCTGTACCACGGGGCCGTGCCGCCCACCGCCAACGTCGAGTCGCTGGACCCGGCGATCGACGTCGACATCGACGTCGTCACCGGTTCGGCGCGGCACCGGCGGCTGAGCGTCGCCGCCAGCACCTCCCTGGGGTTCGGCGGGCACAACGCCGCCCTGGTCCTCACCGCCGCCGCCTGACCGGGCCGGGGTGTCCGCACCCCGGCCCCTCGGGCCCCAGAGACAAGGAGAGAACTCCGCGTGAGCACGCGTAGCCTCGGCCCGACCGGGCTGGACGTCCACCCGGTCGGCCTCGGATGCATGGGAATGAGCTGGGGCTATGCCGAGTCCCAGCGCGACGACGAGGTGTCCCTCGCGGTGATCCGGCAGGCCCTGGACGCCGGTCCGGTCCTGCTGGACACGGCCGACGCCTACGGCGGGGGCCACAACGAGACCCTCGTGGGCCGTGCCCTCGCCGGCCGCCGCGGCGACGCGGTGGTCGCGACCAAGACCGGCATCGTCGTGGACGACCTCGCCACCCGCACCCTGAGCCGCGACGGTTCCCCCGAGCACATCCGGCGCTCTGCCGACGCCTCCCTGAAACGGCTCGGGGTCGACGTCATCGACCTGTACTACCTGCACCGCGTCGACCCCGCCGTACCGCTGGAGGAGTCCTGGGGCGCGCTGTCCGAACTGGTCCGGGCGGGCAAGGTGCGCCATCTCGGGCTGTCGGAGGTGACCCGGGAGCAGGCCGCCGCCGCGCACCGCGTCCATCCGGTGGCCGCGGTGCAGTCCGAACTGTCCCTGTGGACAAGGGAACCGCTCGACCCCGGCACCGGGATCTCCGGCTGGTGCGCCGCGCACGGTGCCGCCTTCGTGCCGTTCGCGCCGCTGGGCCGGGGCTTCCTGACCGGCCGCTACACCCGGCCCGAAGACTTCGAGGCCGGCGACTTCCGGGCCACCAACCCCCGTTTCACGGGTGCGGCGTTCACCGCCAACCTGCGCATCACGGACGCGGTGCGGAAGGTCGCCGCACGGCACGGCGCCACCGCCGCCCAGGTCGCCCTGGCCTGGGTCCTGGCGCAGGGCGGCCACGTCGTCCCGGTCCCCGGCACCAAGCAGCCCCGCTACCTGACGGACAACCTGGCCGCGGCCGCCCTGCGCCTGACCCCGGCGGACCTGCGCGACCTGGACGGCGCGCCCGCCGCCACCGGCAGCCGCTACTGACCGCACGTCTCCCCTTCGACCAGCAGGAGCACACCATGCCCGATCAGCCGGACGGCGCCTCCGCGCCGTCCCCCTCCACCGTGGCCGTCGTCGGCCTGGGCGGCACCGGACTGGCCCTGGCGCGCCGGCTGGCCGGCGCGGGCCTCACCGTCGTCGGCATCGACGACGACCCGGCGGCCCTGGTCCGCGCCGGGCAGCTGAGCCCGCCGGAGCGCCCCCGCACCCTGACCCGTTTCCCGGCCGGGGTCGCCGACGCCGACCTGGTCGTCGAGGCCGTACCGGAACCGGCGGCGCTGAAGCGGCCGGTGCTGGCCAGGCTGCGCCGGCACCTGAGGCCCGGTACGCCGGTGCTCACCACCGCGCTGACCACGCCCCTGACCGAACTCGACGAGGCCGCGGGCCCCGACCTGTTCGCGCTGCGCTTCCTGCGCGCCGACCACCTGGACGCGGTGGAGGTCGCCCGCGCTCCGGGCGCCTCGGACGCCGCGGCGGAGCGGGTGGCACGGATCCTGGCGGCGGCCGGCGTCACGGCGCACCAGGTCGTCGACCGTCCCGGCTCGCTCGCCCCCGGCCTGCTGCTGGGCCTGCTGAACCGGGCCGCGTGGATGGTCCACGACGGGTACGCGGGCGTCGAGGACGTCGACACCGCGGTACGGCTCGGCTGCGGCTGGCAGGAGGGTCCGCTCGCCGTCCTGGACGCGATCGGCCTGGACACCGCCCGCGACCTGCTCTCCCGGCTGGCCGAGTCCGGGTCCGGGCACCCGGCGCCGGCACCGGTCCTCGACGAGCTGATCGCCCGGGGCGCGCTCGGCCGCAAGACGGGCGAGGGGTTCCACCGCTACGGCGGGACCGACGGCGCGCGCCGTCCGGCCGAGCCGACCGCGCCGCCCGGCCGCCGGGTGGTGGTCGTGGGCTCCGGGACGATGGCCACCGGCATGGCGGAGTGCTTCGTGCGCGGCGGTTTCGACACCACGCTGCTGGCCAGGACCGAGGAGAGGGCGCGGGCGGCCGCCGAGCGCGTGGAGTTCGCGCTGAGCCGCGCGGGCGCGCACGAGGAGGGGCGGCGGGCCGGCTTCACGGCGACCGCGGACCGCTCGGTGCTGCGCGCGGTGGACATCGTCGTCGAGGCCGTGGTCGAGGATCTGGCGGTCAAGCGGCGGCTCTTCGCCGAGCTGGGCGCGGTCTGCGCGCCGCGCACCCTGCTGGCCACGTCCACCTCCAGCCTGCCGGTCGCCGCGTGCACCGAACCGGCGGGCCGTCCGGCGGACGTGCTGGGCCTGCACTTCTTCAACCCGGCGCCGATGATGCGCCTGGTGGAGCTGGTCGCGGCGCAGGGCACCAGCGAGCACAACCTGGCCCGTGCCCGCGCTGTGGCCGAACAGCTCGGCAAGCAGACCGTGGAGTGCGGCGACCGGGCCGGCTTCGTCGTCAACGCGCTGCTCTTCCCGTACCTGAACCAGGCCCTGGAGCTGCTGGACGCGGACCAGACGACGACCGCGGCGCTGGACGCGACCGCCCGTGCGGTGGGCGGCCAGCCGCTCGGTCCGGTACGGCTGCTCGACACGGTCGGCGCCGACGTGGCGCTGGAGGTGCAGCGCCGGCTCCAGGCCGACCCGCGCTGCCGGGCCCCCGAGCCGGCCCCGCTGCTGGAGCGGCTGGTGGCCGCGGGACATCTGGGCCGCAAGACACCCGGCAAGGGCACCCGCACCTATCTGGCCTCCGCCGCCGCGCCGGTCCCCGCGTCCGTCTGATCCCGCCGGGCCGCGGCCCCGCCCGTCCTCCCTCAGGCGGGGCCGCGGCCCGGCTTCCTCCTCCCACCCGCATGGAAGGCCGTACCTCATGTCCGCTGTCCCCGGCGCATCGAACGCCCCCGTCGAGATCGCCTTCTTCGACGTCGACGAGACGCTGATCACCGTCAAGAGCATGTTCCGCTTCCTGGAGTTCCACTACCGCGAGCGCGGGCTGCCGCCGTCCGCCTACCAGGAGGCCGCGGAGACCCTGCGGCGCAGGTCGGCGGCGGGCGTCTCACGGCTGGTGACCAACCGCGAGTACTACCGGCTGTACGCGGACCGGCCGCGCGAGGAGCTGTTCGCGCACGGCCGTGCCTGGTTCGACGCGGAACTCGCCACCGGCACGCTGCTGCACCAGCCGGTGGTGTCCGCGCTGCGCAGGCACCGGGAACAGGGTGCGCTGACGGTGCTGGTGTCGGGCTCGTTCCGGCCGTGTCTGGAGCCGGTCGCGGAGCTGCTGGGCGCCGACGAGATCCTGTGCAGCGAGCCGGGGTACGCCCACGGGTACTGCACGGGTGTGGTGGAACACCCGGTCATCGGTGTGGAGAAGGGCCGGCTCGCGCGCATGCTGATGCGGCGGCGCGCGGTGTCCCCGTCGCGCGCCGCCGCGTATGCCGATCACGCCTCCGACCTCGACCTGCTGCGCTCGGTGGAGCGTCCCGTCGCCGTCGGCGACGACATGGTGCTCGGCGCCCATGTCGCCCGGGTGGGCGGCGGGACACTGCCGGGCGTCGGCCGGGCCGTGGACGTCAGCCGGTCGGTTCCTTCGCGACCGACACCAGCGCGGTGAAGCAGAGCAGATCCCCCTGGTGCATCGTCACCAGGAAGCGGGCGCGGCCGAGCTGGTCGTCGGGGAGCAGCTGGGCGTCCACCCGGCAGGGGGAGTCGAGTTCGACGTAGCGGTGGAAGACGGTCTCCATCGCCTCGGCGACACCGACCCGCGGGTGGCGCAGGGTGCGCACGGCCTGCTTGGCGGCTTCGAGCAGGAGGATGCCCGGGGCGTGGTCGCTGGGGTGGTCGAAGTACATCGGGTGGTGGGTGTCGATCCGCAGCAGCCAGCGGTCCGCCGCGTCGGTGGGGGAGAGCACGACGTCCTGGAACTCCTCGCCGGCGCCGGAGACCGGCGGCGGCAGCGGGCGGCTGCGGGCCAGCTCCAGCATGCGGTGGGCGTCGCGCCGGTCGCCGCGCAGCCGGTCGTAGATGGCGGGCGGCTGGATGGTGAACCGGGTGTGGGCGGTGGCCAGTTGACCGCCGTCACGGAGCACGGTGATGTCCAGGGACAGGGCCGAGACCCGGCCGCGGCGGCGGACCACGTCGTGGCAGCGGATGTGCAGATCGGGCCGGCCGCCGATGCCGCCCGCGCGCAGTGCCGCGAGGTCGAGCGCGTAGCGGTACTCGCTCCAGAGCAGCCGGTGGTCGAAGGGCACGTCGTAACCGGCGTGCGACAGCAGCGGGAACGTCTGCCGGATCGTCTCGGTGAGCAGGACGGCGCTGTCCTCGGTCCGGTCCCCGTCGGTCAGGAGACCGCCGGTGTCCGTCCAGTCGGCCGCGACCAGGAACTCGTCCTGGGACAGCCGTGTGAGGCCCGAGAGCAGTACCTGCCCGGCGTCGTGCTTGTGGACGAGGCCCTTCGTGACCCGGACCGGTCTCGAAACGGCGGCCGTCACCGACTCGTTCATGTGGAATCCCCCTGTTTTCCGCATTGGCGTGCGCTGCCTCCCGCCGGGTGGCGGGGGAGCGCCATGGCCAGTAACATAGAGGACGTTCTTTTTCTTGTCGAGACCGGGATGCACCCATGGCACGAGCGAACACGAATCGCGCACTCAAGCAGGAGCGCGCGATTCAGACCCGAGAACAGCTCCTTAAGGCGGCGGCGGAGGTCTTCGACGAGTACGGCTACGCGGGAGCCGGGATCAACAAGATCCTGCAGCGCGCGGGCGTGACGGCGGGAGCCCTGTACTTCCACTTCAAGGACAAGCAGAGCCTCGCGATCGAGGTGATGAACGCGCAGCGCAGCACCATCGAGCCCCATGTGCCCACCACCGGGCTGCAGCGCCTGGTGGACATCACCCTCATCTGGTCGCACTCGCTGCAGGCCGACCCGCTGCTGCGGGCCGGCGTCCGGCTCACCGGCGAGCAGGCCGCCATCGGCCTGCGGGACGCCACGCCGTACACGGTCTGGGCGCGCACCTTCGAGGAGTGCCTCGGGACGGCGCGCGCCCAGGGCGAGTTGCGGGAGCACGTGCCGACCGGGGAGCTGGCCGAGTTCGTCGTCGGCGCCTGCACCGGCATGCAGGAGTACGCGCAGGTCGTCTCCGGCCGCGCCGACCTGCCCCGCCGCACCGTGAACATGTGGCGCCTGCTGCTGCCGGGCGTCGCCACCGAGACGGCTCTCGACGGGATCGAGAACAGCGAGGAGCGCGCTCTGTCCCTGTGGACGTCCGTCAGCGCGCCCGATCAAGGGGAGGGAACCCGAGCATGACCGACCGACTCCGCACGCTCAGCCTCGCGGCCGTCAACATCGACGGCGTCCTGCTCAACGACACCTTCAGCCCGCTCATCCACCGCTTCGTCACCCGGCGCGGCGGCGTCTACTCCGCCGACGTCGAGCGCAGCGTCTTCTCGCAGCGGCAGGCCGACGCGGGCCGCGCCATGGCGGCCGCGGTGCCGCAGGAGCTGACCGGCGAGGAGGCGCTGGCCGCCTACTTCGAGGAGCGCGCCGCCTACCTCGCCGACCACCCCGTAGAGGTCACCGAGGGAGCCGGGGCCCTCCTCGGCCGGCTGCGCGCCGCCGGGCTGGACGTGGTCTGCTACGGCGGCCTGGCCAAGTCCCACTTCGACGAGCATCTCGGCGGGTACGCCGACCTGTTCACCCCTCCCCACTACCTCTGCACCAACGACGTCCGCCCCGGACTGCGGGAGATCGCCGCGCACTTCGGGCTGGAGTGCCGCCAGGTGCTCTTCATCGACGACGTGGCCCGGGTCGCCGAGGCGGCGCGGGCGCTCGGGGCGCCGTTCATCGGCCGGCCCAGCCGGTTCGAGCACAGCCACCAGGCCGAGCTGATGCGGCAGGCCGGGGCACGTCACCTGGTGGACCGACTGGACGAGATCGACGACGCGCTGCTGCGCACGGTGGCGCGGGAGGCCGCGGCCGGCACGGCGTGGGCGGGCGCAGGCGAACCGGTGCCGACGGCGGTGTAGGGACGCGGGACCGGCCCGGTCCCGGGCCGGCCGGGCGGCGGCGCGAGGCCTCACACGGCCAGCGTGCCGCCGTCCACCGGGACGGTGGCGCCGGTCACGAAGGACGACGCGCCGCTGCACAGCCACAGCGCCGCCTGCGCCACCTCGACGGGCGCCGCGAACCTCTTCTGGACGGCACGCGCGAAGAACGCCTGCTCCACGCCCGGCATCTGCTCGACCACCGACTCCATCATCTCGGTGAGCGTGCTGCCCACGGCCAGGGCGTTCACCCGGATGCCCCGGTCCCCGTACGAGGCCGCCGCGGCCTTGGTGAGACCGATCACCGCGTGCTTGGCGGCCACGTAGGGCGCGCCCACGCCGGTGGCGATGAGGCCGGCCACGCTCGCCGTGTTGACGATCGCGCCGCCGCCGGTGCCGAGCATGGCGCGGATCTGGTGGCGCATGCAGTTCCACACGCCCCGCACGTTGACGTCCATGACGGCGTCGTAGTCGCTGTCCGGCATCTCGTGCAGATCGGTGCCGAGCGTGGCGTGGCCGGCGTTGTTGAAGGCGGCGTCCAGACGGCCGAAGCGGTCCACCGCTGTCTCCACGACCCGTGCGACCTCCTCGCCGTGGCGCACGTCCGCGGTGACGCAGGCCGCCCGGCCGCCCTTGGCCTCGATCTCCTCGGCCACCGCGGCGAGCTGCTCCCGGCGGCGGGCCGTGAGCACGACGGCCGCGCCGTGCTCGGCGAAGAGCCGTGCCGCCGCCGCGCCGATGCCCGACGACGCTCCGGTGATCATGACTACCCGGTCCCGCATGACGCACGCCTGTTCGATCATGAAGCCCAGTCAAACAGGCGTCCGGCGAACCGGTCAGCCGGATGGGACAGCCGTTACCGGCCAACCTGCCAAGAACGTTCCGAGCTGCTCGTTCTCCGGATCTCTTGGTAATTTCTTGACCTATGGTGGTGCTGTCGCGGGCCGTCCGCGGCGCACGGGGGGCGGGAGGAGGGGTGCGCGCGGATGGCGCGACAGGAGAGGGCCGAGCAGACCAGGCGGCGGATCGTCGAGGCGGCCGCCGCCGAATTCGCCGAGCACGGCTACGACGGCACCTCCCTGCACCGGATCGTCAGATCCGCGGGTGTCACCATGGGCGCGCTGACCTTCCACTTCCCCAGCAAGTCGGGCCTGGCGGACGCCGTCCAGGAGGCCGGCACCACGGCCACCCGTGAGGTGATGCGCCACTCCGTGCCCGTGCCGGGCCTGCGGGGCGTGCTCGACGAGGTGCTGACGCTCGCCGACGCCCTGCGCACCACGCACTGCATCCGCGCCGCCGCCCGGCTCACCCGTGAGGGCCACGCCGCCGGCCACGGCTGGTACGGCACCTGGGTCCCCGGTCTGCGCGAGGCGCTGGAGCGGGCCTGGCGCGAGGAACGCCTCGACGGCGCACTGACCCCGCTGGCGGCGGCCTCGCTGCTCTCCCACGTCCTGCTCGGGGTCGAGGCCGCGGTCACCGCCCCGCAGGCGCTGCGCGGCATCACCGGCGACGGACCCGAGGAGGGCCTGGCCCAGGCGCTGAAGGCGCTGGGCACCCTGCTCGCCTCCGCGTCCGCCGCCGCTCCCGGCGACGGCTGACGGTCTCCGCGCGTTCCCCGGACGAGCCGTCTCCCGCCCGGTTCTGCTCACTGAACGCACCGTTCCGCACACATGGCGTACGTCCGCTCCGGGCGCCCTCCGCGCCTGCGGGGGAATTTCCGCGCCCGGCGCGCGCCCGTGGGCGCCGCCCCCGTCCCAGCTCAGCGACGCCGGCCCCGGCTCCGGGCGGTCCCGCTCGCCGCCGCGGGGCCGCGGTCGACCCTGGAAACATAGAGAATGTTCTGTATATTTGAGCCGGACCGGGGGAGAGGAGTCCGTCATGCATCCGGCCACCGAGCACGACCCGCCGGCCCAGCGGCTCTTCGCCCACCTGCCGCGGGCCGACCAACGGCGATGGGCCGGCGTCTACCTGAAGGGGCTGCTGGCCACCCAGGGCAAGAAGTCGCTGCGCCGCATCGCGGCCTCGGTGACGCCGTCCCCGACGGCACCCCAGTCCCTGCAGCAGTTCGTCAACGACAGCGCCTGGCCCTGGCGTCCGGTCCGCTCCGAACTCGCCCGCTGGGTCGCCGGGCACACCGCCGCACACGCCTGGACGCTCTCCCCCGTGGTCATCCCGAAGCGGGGCGAGCTGGCCGCCGGCGTCCACCGGCGCTTCGTGCCCGCCCTGGGACGCACCGTCAACTGCCAGCTCGCGGTGGGGGCGTTCCTCTCCGGCGACCTGGGCGACGTCTCCGTGGACTGGCGGCTGTACCTGCCCCGGCGCTGGACCGAGGACGCCGCGCTGCGGCACCGCGCCCGCATCCCCGAGGTCACCGGACACGCCACCGCGGCCGAGCTGTGCCTCGCCCTCGCCGACCAACTCGCCCGGACCACACCCCGGATGCCGCCCGTGGTCGTGCGCACCGACGGCCACATCGACGCCGTGGCCGTGCTGGAGGGCCTCGGGGCGCGCGGCCTGGACTGGATCGTGGCCGTCCCCGGCACCCTTCCGCTGACCCCCGCCCCGGCGGCCGACCCCCACCCGGACGGCGCGGCCCTCCGCGCCGTCCCGGCGGCCGACCTGCTGCGCCGCCGCGCCCGGCCGTCCGCCGCCACCGCCGGCCCCGGGCGGCCCCGGCTGGGCACCCTGCGGGTGCTGCCGCCGGCCGGCACCGGGTCCGTGCTGCTGGTCGGCGTCTGGACCACCGCACGCGCCCAGCCCGACCGGGTCTGGCTGACCAACCTGTCACCGGCCTGGTGCGACCGGGCCCTCGCGGTCATCGGCTCCCCCACGGCCGCCCGGGTCGGCGTCACGGAGGCCGAACTGGGCCTGCACGACTTCGCCGGCCGCTCCTACCCGGGCTGGCACCGCCACGCCACGCTGGTCTCCATCGCCTCGGCGCACCGCAGGCTCGGGCACGAGGTGTGCCTGGCCCCGGGCGGCGGCTGACCGCCGTACGCAGGCCGGCGACCGCAGGCCGGCGGCCCTTCCCCCCGCACAGCACCACGGGAGCACCGCACCGCGCAGGGCTCCCGCCGACCGTTCGCCCGTACCCCGCCCACCGGGCGGAGACGCCCAACCTTGAGGAGGGGCTGTGGAGTTCCGTGTCCTCGGACCGATCGACATCCGCGTGCAGGGGCGTGACATCACCCCCAGGGCGCCCAAGCAGCGGCAGGTGCTCGCCCTGCTCATGGCGAAGGCCAACCACCGGGTGTCCGTGCCGGCGCTGCTGAGCGAGGTGTGGGACGGCGAGCCGCCGCGTACCGCCACCACCGCGCTGCAGACGTACATCGGGGCGATACGCAAGGCCCTGGCCGCCGCCACCGGCACCAGCGCCCGCGAGATCGCCGACCACCGGCTCGTCACCGACGGCAACGGCTACGTGCTGCGCCTCGGGCCCGACGAATGGGACCGGCCGCACTTCGAGCGGCTGGTCCTGGAGGCCCGCGGCCTGCTGGACAAGGGCGAGGCGTACGCCGCCGCCGAGGTGCTCGGCAAGGCGCTCGCCGTGTGGCGCGGAGCCCCCTTCGGCAACGTCCGGCACGGCAGCGGACTCACCGTGCAGGCCAGAGTGCTGAACGAGGCGCACCTCGCGGCCTGCGAGGCACGGCTCGACGCGCTCCTGCTGAGCCGGCGCTTCCAGGAGGCCGTCGGCGAGGCCGTCGCCCTGGTCGCCGAGCACCCGTACCACGAGAACCTGCACGCCCGGCTGATGCGGGCGCTCTACGCCTCGGGACGCCGGGCCACGGCGCTGGAGGTCTACCAGTCCCTGCACCGCCGTATGACCGACGACCTCGGCATCCCGCCGTCGCCCGCCACCACCACCCTGCACCACGTGATGCTCCAGGACAGCCCCGACCAGCGCTACCTCACCGCCGCGGGCGCGGGCGCCCTGCACTGAGCCGCCGCGCCCCCGGCGGTGCCGCGCCGCTCCGGCGACGGCCTCAGGCGCCCGGGGCCCCGTCCGTCCACAGACTCTCCACGGCCCGCGCGGGCCCGCCCACCGCGCGCACCCGCTCCATCGCCACCTGGACGAACGCCCGCAGCCGGGCCGTCTCGTGGCCGGTGGGCCACACGAACGCGTAGTCGATGCCCGGGGCGTCGGTGAGCGGCCTGAAGACCAGGCCCGGACGGCTGTAGTAGTGCGCGCCGGCCGCCGCGACCGGTGTCACGCCCTTGCCCGCGAGGACCAGCGAGAGCGCGTCCTCCCAGTGCGTCATGGCCTGCCCGTGCGGGATGGGGCGCCCCGACGGCGTCTGCCGCGGGAAATGGTGGTCCAGCCAGTGCGCCGGCACGTTCCCGGCCACCGTCAGCAAGGTCGCTTCCGCCAAGTCCTCCACGCTCACCGACGCACGGCGCGCGAACGGGTGCGTGGACGACATCAGCAGCACCCTCGGCTGCGACACCAGCACCGGACCCAGGGTCAGATCGGGTTCGGCCACCGGCGGTTCGGTGACCTGGAGTTCGACGTCCCCGGCGCGCAGCGGACCGTAGGGGTCCGAGATCTGCACCTGCCGTATCCGCACGTCCACGTCCGGATAGCGGCGCCCGAACACCTCGGCGACACTGTGCAGCAGATGGCCCGTGAAGGCCCCGGAGAAGCCGATCCGCAGCGAGCCGGTGATGCCCCGCCCGGCCGCCATCGCCCTGGCGACGGCCTCCTCCAGCGCCCGCCACGCGGGTGCGAGATCGTCCCTGAGCTGCTCCCCGATGGGCGTGAGGGTGACCTGACGGCTCGTGCGGTCGAACAGCTTCGCGCCGACCCGGCGCTCCACCCGCGCGATGGTCTGGCTGACCCGGCTCTGCGAGACGCCCACGCGCTCCGCCGTCCGCCCGAAGTGCAGCTCTTCCGCGAGAGTCAGGAAAATCTCGATCTCCTGGCGTTCCATGACCGGTTGTCCCGCGCCCCTCACTTCCGCGACCTCGAACGATGAGTCCAGCGGATCGATCGTTGCACAGAACGTCCTTGTTGCGCAGGTCCCCCGATTCGAAGCTGGACAGGCCAGCGAGATCATAAGGAAGGACCGCTCATGGCCGTCACCGAATCCTCTCCCCCCGCCGACACCACGCACGAGGCCACCGCACCTCCCGGCGCCGCCGGCGTCTTCGGGACCCGCGAATGGCTGGTGCTGATCACCCTGTGCTGCGCCACCTTCATGTGCGGCCTGGACTTCTCCATCGTCACCGTCGCCCTGCCCGACATCGGCAACGCCCTCGGCTTCTCCTCGGCCGGGACCCTGCAGTGGGTGGCCACCGCCAGCCTGCTGCCGTCGGCGAGCCTGCTGCCCCTGTTCGCCCGGGTCGCCGACCTGATCGGCCGCAAGCGGCTGTTCACCCTCGGCGTCAGCGTCTTCACCCTGTTCTCGCTGGGCGCCGCCCTCGCGAACAGCCCCGGCGTGCTGATCGCCACCCGCATCGGCCAGGGCACCGCCGCCGCGATGATCGCCCCGTCCGCCATCGCCCTGATGACCGGCTACTTCCAGGAGGGTCCGAAGCGCGCCCGCGCCCTGGGCCTCAACGGCGCCGTCATGTCGCTGGGATTCGTGCTCGGCGCGCTCGGCGGCGGTGTGATCACCAACGGCTTCAGCTGGCGCTGGACCATGGTCGCGCTCTGCGTGATGGGCGCGCTGGCGCTGGCCGGAGCGCTGGCCCTGCCGGCGATCGACGAGTCCCGCGCCGCCCACCGGATGGACATCCCCGGCGCGATCCTGGCCACCCTCGGCCTGTTCGGACTGGTCTACGGCATCTCCACCGGCGGTGACCAGGGCTGGACCCGTGCGGCCGCGCTCGGCCCGATCCTCGGCGGCCTGGTGCTGCTGGGCGCGTTCCTGCTGGTCGAGCGGCGCCACCCGGAGCCGCTGGTGCCGCTGTCGGTGCTGAACCGGCCGACCGTGAAGTGGTCGGGACTGTTCGGCGTCATCACCTTCGGCATGTGCGCGGGGACGACCGTGCTGCTGAGCCTGTACATGCAGGACGTGCTGGGCTTCACCGCGCTCCAGGCCGGTCTGAGCTACCTCGGCGAGGGCCTGGCCGCCACGCTCGGCGGCATGTACGTCGCCCGGCTGCTCGGCCGGTTCGGCGGCGTCAAGGTGCTGGCCGCGGGCCTGCTCATCCAGGGTGTCGGCACGGCCGCGATGTTCGCCCTGCCGGTCCACGTCAACCTGGCCGCGCTGCTCGTCACCTCGTCCGTCATGGGGCTCGGCCACGTCTTCAGCGTCGTCTCGTTCATCACCGTGATGACCACCGGCGTCACCGAGCAGGACCAGGGCGTCGTCGGCGGGCTGTCGCAGCTGCCGCAGTACGTGGCCGCGATCGGCGTCTCGGGCCTGAGCGCGATCGCCGCCGCCCGCACCAACGCCCTCGCGTCGGGCGCCGTTCCGTCCCGCGCCGACATCCTGGGCGGACTGCACGCGGGCATGGTCACGGCCGGTGCCGTCGCTCTCGCCGGTGCCCTGCTCGTCGGCTTCGTGCTGCGCAAGCGGACCGCTGCCTAGGCCGTCCCGTGCCGGGCCCGTACCGCTGCCCGCCGGAACCGTCCGTGTACCCGGCTCGGCCGCCCGCCGTCACCCGGCGGACGGCCGGGCCGTCCCCGTTCCCCCGTCGCGCCGGGCACCGCCGCCCACGAGGAGACCAGCCGTGACCGACAGCCGACTGCGCAGGCCGTCCGCCGTGCGTACGCTGCGCGTGGGGGAGATGAAGGTCAGCTACGTGCCCGACGGCGCGATGCTGCTGAAGCCGGCCGGCACGCCGCCCGCGGCCGTCGACCGCCACTGGGACCGGTACGGCGCCCACCTCAACGACACCCGCCGGCTCGTCGCCAACACCGGCGGCCTGCTCGTCGAGCACGGCGGGCGGGCGCTGCTGATCGACGCCGGGTTCGGCCCGCGCGCGGTGCCGGAGGACCCGGGCCACCCCGACCGCGGCGCGGTGCACGGCGGCTCGCTGCCCGGCAACCTGGCCCTGCTGGGACGGGCGCCCACGGACATCGGGACGGTGGCCTTCACCTGCCTCCACCCCGACCGCGTCGGCTGGGCCCGCGTCGACCCGCCGCTGTTCACCTCGGCCGGCTTCGTCATCCCCAAGGCCGAGTGGGACCACCGCGATCCCGCGGCGGCGGCCCTCGAGTCCCGGTCCCGGCCGGTGCTCGCCGGCGACGAGGTCTTCCCCGGCGTCCACGCCATGGCGCTGCCCGGACACACCGGCTACGTCATCGCCTCCCGCGGCACGCGCCTGCTCGCCTTCGGGGACGCCCTGGTCTCCCCGCTCCAGATACGGCACCCCGAGTGGTCCGCGATCTCCGAGGCCGACCCCGCCGGAGCGGAACTGCGCCGCCGCGAGCTGATCGCCGAACTCCTGCGCCCGGACACCCTCGGCTTCGGCATCCGCTTCGCGGACGTGGTCTTCGGCCGGGTGCTCCCGGACGGCCCGGACGCCACCTGGCACCCGCTGTGAACCCGGTGCGCGGCGTCGCCCGCACGGCGGACGGGAATGGTCAGACAGGCCCTAGGAGTAGCTCCAGTCCATCTCGCTCTGCTCGACCGGTTCCCTGATCACCACCAGGCGCTGGGCGTCCTCGTCCCAGATGCTGACCGCGCCGGTCTCGTCGTCGACGTAGGTCACCTGCCCGATGCGGTCGACCTGCCGGGTGTAGCCGGCGAAGTCGGGGTACTGCGCGGTTCCGGTGGACGTCCCCACGTCCGCGATCGCGTAGGTGCGGGCGGCGCTCGGTGCGGTCAGGGTCCTGGAGAAGCCGCTCTGCGGAGCGCCGCCGTCCGTTCCGGACATCGGCACGTCGTCGTCGTACACCGGCCCGGACGCCCGGCCGTCCGGCACGTTGGCGGCCTCGACCGTGTTGACGAGACGGGTCAGCGAACGCTCCGCCATGTGCAGCATCCGTGCCATCGACGACACGGTGTACTCGTTGCTGAGCCCGGCCACCGTCTGCGCCAGGGCGTCGGGCATGGTCCGCGGCTCGATGTGCGACTTCTCCTTGCCCTTGTCCCTGCGGCGCCACTCGGAGTAGAAGTGTTCGTCGCCCGCCATCACCGACTTGATCCTGGCCCAGCCGGAGGAGTCCTTGTTCATGGACTTGCGGGTGGGCTTGGACGACTTCTTCTTGCTCGGATCCGACTTCTTCTCGGCGTACTTGCCCTTGTCCGGCCTGCGGGTGACGGGCGCTCCGGCCTCCCGGCCGTCGCGGGCCTCGTGGCCGGTCCGGTCCTTCACGTACCGGTAGAGAGCGGACTTGATGCCCTCCATGGTCCGCTCGCTGTCGACCTCGCTGATGATCTCCGCCAGCTCCGGACGGCTCGCCCGCGCCGTCTCCTCCCAGTACTTGAAGAGGGTCTTCTTGGCCTCCGGCGATCCATTGAGCCAGGTGTCCTGGATGCGCCGCCGGGCGGCGGGGTCGGTGATGATGCGGTCGGCGCGCAGCCTCGACTTGATCTGGTCCGATCCCTGGCCGACCCGGGCGGCCCCGGCCTCCGTGCCGGCGATGTCCTGCTTGCGCGTGAAGGAGGAGAAGACCGGCTCCCCGTTCTCGTCCGTGTCCCTCTCGATGTCGCTGAGGGACGGGGTCCGGTAGTTGCGGCGTGCGGCGAGCCCTGCGTTCACGACGCTCTCCGGACCGTTGTTCTCGTAGGCGTCCTCGGGCGGCTGCATCCGTGACAGGGCGGGCGTGGCCGGCATCTGCGACGCCAGCTCCAGCATGTAGCGCTTGAAATCCGGGTCGTTGACGACGTGAGCCTGGTGCCGGTACAGGTTCTCGAGCGATTCCCAGTAGTAGAAGCCGGGGTTCGGGTCGAAGTCGAGGTTCCCGAACCCCTTCTTGCGCCGGTAGTACTCGAGGGCCGCGGTGCAGCAGAGGCAGCCCCGGTAGCGGCCCATGATGGCGTGCTGGCCCCGGACCTCCTTGGGATTGATCCCGGACCGGTGCAGCGCCAGCAGCAGCTTCTGCTCGGCGTGCAGCAGCCCCTTCTCCTCCTTGAAGGTGAGCAGGAAGATCGAGCCCTCGAACTTCTCGTGGGTGAGCAGCGTGTGCAGCTGCGGATTGCTGACGTCCACCAGCGCCACGGGCTTGCCGTAACGCTTGCGCAGTGCCTCGGCCGTGGCGTCGTCCTCACCACCACGCCGGTCCGCCATGACCGCCTGGGTCTTGAGGTCGGCCCGGTTCACCCGGTCCGAGTACTCCCGCGCGTCCGGTCCCGCCATCCCCCGTTCCCGGCCGGCCGTGCTCTGGTGCGTCGACACCAGGTCGGCGTAGCCGTCGCTGCCGCCGTCGGTCGTGAACTCCTTGAGCGCGTCCATCGACTCGTTGTAGTTCGAGGCGAAGAGCAGCCGGTTGTTGATCAGCATGCCCTGGACCTCGCGCTCCCTGTCGTCCCGGGCGCCCTGCTCCTCCTGCACCCCCGCGACGGCGTCGTACACCAGGAACGCCTGGTGGGACAGGGTCTGCGAGGTCGCGTCGTCCTCCATGGAACGCGCGTACCGGCGCCGGACCTGGTCGGGGCCCTGGCCGTGCCGTCCGCCGCCGTAGGCCTTCTTCCACTTCTCCTTGACGGCCTCGTCGATCTCCTTCGCCGTCTGCCGGGGCGTCTTCTTCTTGTCGTCCTTGCCCATGCGCTGTACGGGAGCCGAACCCGGACCGAGCAGCCGTGCGACGGCGTGGTTGCCCGCCGTGCCCTGCAAGGAGCGCATCCGGGCCAGGGCGTCCCCGCCGGCCGACCGCTGGACCGCCCCGGCCGGTGCGGCCCCGTGGCCGCCCGCGCCCGCCGACGGCGCCGTGCGGGCACCCGCCGCGAAGGCCGCGCCGTCGGCCGCCGCCGTCCGTTCGGAGTCCTGCCCGGGGTCGGTCACGCTGAGACCGGCGCCGTTGTCGGCGCCGGTCTCCCGGACGCCCCTCAGGTTCTTGTCGACGTGGCCCAGTTCGTGGCCCATGACCTCCTTGTCGCCGGCCACGCCCGGCCCGAGGAAGACGTGCGCCCCCACCGTCATCGCCTGCGCGCCCAGCGCCTCGGTGGCCCGCTGCGCCACGTGGTCGTCGTGGATGCGGGCGCTGGAGAAGTCGTTCCGGTAGAAGGAGTCCGCCTCGGCGCGCAGGGCACCGGACAGCGGCCGGCTCGGCGAGGAGAGGGCGGACGCCAGCAGCGCGCTCTGGGCGGCGGGGTCCACGCCCTCGGCGCCGTCGTGACCGCAGCCGGAGCCGTGGACGTGCCGCTCCGGCCCGGCGTCACGGGCCACGACACCGGGATCCGCCAGCCGCTGGAGCGAGGTCAGCTCCGCGGAGGTCAGCGGGCGGGGTGCGGGCGGGACCGGGGTGGAGGCCTTCTGCCGGGCGCCGAGCGCGTCCCCTTCCGACTGCTCCGACCGCGACCGCATCCGTGTTCTCCTCCGCGTGGCTGGGGGACCATGTCCCGTTCATCCATGCACGCGTGCCACGGCGGCGCAAGGGACCGCCGTACCTGATCCGGGGCAGAGACCGCTGCCCTCGTGGACCCCCGGACGGTGCCGTCCGCGGCGGCGGCGCGGTCCGATCGGTCCGCGCGCGGAAGGGCTCCCGCGCCCGCGACGCCCGGCACGGCCGGCAGCCGTCCGGCTCCCGGAGGTGTCCGGCCGGGAGGGGAGACCGCCGTGACCGTGCCGCGGGCGCGCCCTACTTGCTGACGGCGAACCGCATCAGGGCGAGCTCGTCCCCCTGCTTGATCTTTCCCGTCGTGTTGATCACCTCCAGCTTCCAGGCGCCGCCGACCCGCATCGCCTTGGCGACGGCGCAGCCGTTGTCCTGGGTGAGCAGGCTCGGCCAGATGTCGGCGACCTGCTGGGAGCTGCCGCCGGTCGCGTCGTACACCTTGAAGCTGATGTTGCGCGCCTTCTGGAAGGAACTGCCCTTCTTGTAGGCGGCGGCTATGAACACGATCGACGTGATGTTGGGCGGGATCCGGCCGAACTCGACGGTCACCGTCTCGTCGTCGCCGTCCCCGCGCCCGGTCTGGTTGTCGCCGCTGTGGACCAGCGAACCGTTGCCCATGGGGTCGAGCGAGTCGAGCCCCGCGAGGCGCACCGGGTCACCGCCCTGCATGGCGACGGCGATCAGGTCGAGGTCGGTGCCGGTCTTGCGGCGGATCTTGCCCAGCACTCCGCCGGTGCTGCCGGCCGTGGGGTCCCAGGAGACCCCGAGGGACAGGTGGGTCACCCCGTCCAGGTCCGCGGGACCGTCTTCCTTGGTGAGCGTGATCATGCGTGGCGCATCCTTGTCTCGGAGGGACTACAACACGCAGAGTGTGCCCGCCGCCCTCGCGGTTCCGCGTGAGGGGGCCGCCCATCGTGCGCGTCCCGGCACGGTCGCCGCGTACGGTGGGGGGATGGCGCCGCCTCTTCCGGGACCGCTGGCCCACCTCGCTCCGCTGCTCGGCCACTACGGGTACTGGGCCGTCGGCGCCGTCGTCCTCGTGGAGGACTTCGGCGTGCCCGCGCCGGGGGAGACGATCCTGATCGCCGCCGGGGTGTACGCGGGGGCGGGACGGCTGGACATTGTCGCCGTCGCGGCCATCGCGTTCGTGGCGGCCGTCGTCGGGGACAACATCGGCTATCTGATCGGCCACACCGGCGGGCGGGCCTTCGTGCACCGCTGGGGCCGCTACGTGTTCCTGACGCCCGAGCGCTTCCGCGCCGCCGAGGACTTCTTCGTCCGGCACGGCGGCAAGGTCGTCACCGTCGCCCGGTTCGTCGAGGGGCTGCGGCAGGTGAACGGCATCATCGCGGGCACCAGCGGCATGCCCTGGCTCCGCTTCCTCGCCTTCAACGCGCTCGGCGCCGCGCTGTGGGTCGGCCTGTGGACGAGCCTGTCCTATCTCGCGGGCACCCACATCACCGCGATCTACGACGAGATCCGCCGCTACCAGCTGTACGCGCTCATCGCTCTCGGCGTCCTGGCCGCGGCCCTCGTTCTGCGGCGGCTGCTGCGCCACCGCCGCCGCGACCGGCAGCAGGGCTGACCCGGCCCCCGGACGACCCCATGGATCACGCCCTGTCCCGGACGTGGGGGGGGGGGGGGGGCGGGGGGGCGCCCCCCCCCCCCCCCGGGGGGGGGGGGCGCCCCCCCCCCAACCCCACCCCGCCCCCCCCCCCCCCCCTGTTACCCCCCCGGGCCCGGGCGGGGGGGGGGGCCGGCCCGGCCCCGCCCGCCCCCTCCGCAGGGCTGTACGGGATCAGATCACCATCGGTACCAGCGTCCCCGGCCGCCTCCGGCATTGGTGGAACGCATCACGAAACCGAGCAGCCACAGCACGAGCACGGCTATGGCCACCCACCACAGCACCTTGACGGCGAAGCCGACGCCGAAAAGGATCAGGGCGAGAAGCAGAACAAGAAGCAAGGGAACCATGTTTATCGACCTCCTGGCCCTCCGAGTGCCCCGCCATTTCACCGTCACTCCCGATCAGTGCCTGGTTTGTGAAGGGAAAGTGTGGGCATAGGCCTTCTTCCCTGGCAGCGGGCGGCCCTTTCCGCGGACGGCCCTTCGCAATTGTCCGCCGGAAATCCGTTCTGTCCCGTCCCCTCATGAATGCGGCGACCCCGGGTACGCGACAGGAAGAACGACGGCGACAGCCTGTGACGAAACGACAAGGACGACCCACGGGAAGTGTTCTATGGTCACCCCGCTGAAGAATCGGGCATCGGACGAACAGGAACCCGCGGCGCCCCTGCGGTACAGCACCGCGTGGGACACGAGGGCCGCGTCGGTCGCCGACGCCCGCGCGGCCGTGCGCGCGCTGCTGGACCGGGCCGGTCACCATCCCGGCGATCGGCCGAACCAGGATGCCCAGCTCATCGTCAGTGAACTGGTCACCAACGCCCTGCGCCACGCGCCCGGCCCCGGCGGCCTGGCCCTGGAGGTGGCACCGGACACCGGCCTGCTGCGCATCGTCGTGCGCGACAGTTCCCCGCAGCCGCCCGTACTGCCCGAGCGGGACGCCCGCCGGGTCGGCGGACACGGGCTGCACCTGGTGATCCGGCTGTGCGGCAGGCTGCAGACCGTCGTGCACGACACCGGTAAACAGGTGGTCGCGCACTTCCGTCTGCGTCCGCCCGCCGCACCCGAGCACGGGAGCCGCTAGGCCTGGTCCGACGCATCCCGCCCGCCGCGCTCGGGGCGACGACGGGACGGGAAGGGTCGTGAAGGGCCGTGAAGGGTCGGACGGGCCCGGGGCCCGGCGGCCGTCAGGTGGTGAGCATGCCCTCGCGCAGGCGGGTCAGGGTGCGGGACAGCAGCCGGGAGACGTGCATCTGGGAGATGCCCAGGCGCTCGCCGATCTGGGCCTGGGTGAGTTCCTCCACGAACCGCATGTGGATGATCTGCCGGTCCCGCTCTTCGAGCTCGGCGACCAGCGGCGCCAGGGTGTGGAAGTCCTCGACCAGCTCCAGCGCCGTGTCCTCGGTGCCGATGAAGTCCTGCAGCGCGCTCTCGCCGTCCTCGCTGCCGCCGATCGCGGCGTCCAGGGAGGCGGAGTTGTAGCCGTTGGCGGCCAGCCGGGCCTCGCGGACCTCGTCCTCGGGCAGGCTCATCAGTTCCGAGAGTTCCTTGACCGTGGGAGTGCGGTCGAGGCGGCTGCGGAGTTCCTCGGTGGCACGGGCGAGCTGGACGCGCGCCTCCTGGAGCCGGCGCGGGACGTGCACGGCCCAGGTGGTGTCACGGAAGAAGCGCTTGATCTCGCCGACGATGTACGGCACCGCGAAGGAGGTGAACTCGACCTCGCGGGTGAGCTCGAAGCGGTCGATCGCCTTGATCAGGCCGATCATGCCGACCTGGACGATGTCCTCCATCTCCTCCGCGCCGCGGCTGCGGAAGCGGCCGGCCGCGAAGCGCACCAGGGACATGTTCATCTCGATCAGCGTGTTGCGGGCGCAGCTGTACTCGGGCGTGCCCTCCTCCAGGACCGCCAGCCGGTCGAAGAACAGCTTCGACAACTCCCGCGCGTCCTTGGGTGCGACCTTGGACGGGTCCGCGATCTCGGGAACGTCCGTCCTCTGCCCGGCGGTCTGAACGGTCGTCGTCGGCATGCTGAGCCCTCCCAGTCGGTCACCCATGTCGTGTCCTCGCCGGATCGTCGCCCGGCACGCACGCGTCTACCCCGGTCGTCGTCAGGCATTCCTCATTTTATTGTCATGGGTCGGCGGGGGTCGGTGTCCGGGGTGCCGGGATGGCCCTGTCCTTCGGGGGCACCCGGTAGGACATGGCTACTGGATCGGTAACGGCAGGCGGACAGGACCGAGTTCGACGGGCGGCGAACAGCAGGGCGGTCGAGGTGGCCGCCCGCGCGGGCTTCGTCGCCCGCGGGATCATCTACGTGCTGATCGGGGTGCTCTCCTTGCGGATCGCCTTCTCCGGCGGAGGCGAGCAGGCCGACCGGGGCGGCGCGATCGCGGAGATCGCCCAGAAGCCCTTCGGCACCGTGCTGTTGTGGCTGCTCGGCATCGCGCTGGCCGGGATGGCGCTGTGGCGGCTGTCCGAGGCCGCCTTCGGGCAGGCGGGCCCCGACGGGGGCAAGGCGACCAAGCGGGCCATGGCGGCGGGCCGGTGCGTCTTCTACGGATTCGTCGCCTACTCCGTGCTCTCCTTCGCGGCCGGGGACAAGGGCAGCGGCAGCGGGAGTTCCGACAAGAACTCCCAGGACGTGACGGCGAAGGCGCTGGACTGGCCCGGCGGGCAGTGGATCGTCGGCATCGCGGGTGCCGCGGTGACCGCCGCCGGCCTCTGGATCGCCGCCCGCGCCCTGATGCGCAAGTTCGAGAAGCACCTCAAGATGCAGGAGATGTCGGCGCGGATGCGCAAGGCCGTCGCCTTCTTCGGTGTCTTCGGCGGTACGGCCCGGGGCATCGTGTTCGCCACCGCGGGCGGCTTCGCCATCGCCGCCGCCGTCCAGCACCAGCCGGGCAAGGCCAAGGGGATGGACAACACCCTACGCACGTTCGCCGCCACCCCGGCGGGCCCGTGGCTGCTGGCGCTGATCGCCGTCGGCCTGATGGCCTTCGGGGTGTTCTCCTGGGCCAACGCCCGCTGGCGCAAGGTCTGACGGCCGGCGCGACGGGGCCCACGAGCCACGACGGACGGCACACCGCGGCCCGCGGCCGGTCACCCGACCGGTGCGCGGGCCGCAGTCGGTCACCGGGCTGGTGCGCCGGCCCCGGCCTCTTACCGGGCCGGTGTGTGGGCCGCAGTCGGTCACCCGACCGGTGGGCGGGCTGCGGCCAGTTACCGGGCCGGTGTGTGGGCTGCGGGCGGTCTCCCGACCGGTGTGCGGGCCCTGGCCTCCGGACCGGTGTGTGGGCCGCAGTCGGTCACCGGGGCGGTGTGTGGGCCGCGGTCGGTCACCGGGCCGGTGCGCGGGCCCCGGCCGGTCACCCGACCGGTGTGCGGGCCCTGCCCTCTTACCGGGCCGGTGTGTGGGCCGCGGTCGGTCACCGGGCCGGTGCGCGGGCCCCGGCCGGTCACCGGGCCGGGGCGCGGGCCGCGACGTCGACCGGATCCAGGCGGCGCACCCGGGGCCGGCCGCGCCGCAGCAGGGGCCGCTCCAGCAGGGTGTACGAGGCGAGGGCCACGACGAGCGTCGCCGCCAGGCCCGCCGGGAGCAGCAGGCCGTCCGGTACGCCGAGGTCGTGGAGGAGCCGGATGACGGGGTAGTGCCACAGGTACATCCCGTAGCTGAGGTTGCGCCCGATCCACGCCGGCCCGGACAGCGACAGCAGGCGGGAGAGCGGGGAGCGCGGGCACAGCTGCAGGGCGGCCACCACGCAGGCCGACAGCACGGCGGCGGCCAGGAATCCGGCCGTGTACCAGAGGGGGCTCCAGCCACTGGTCTCGGTGATCGGGATCCGCCAGGCGATCAGCGCCAGCAGCACGGCCGCAGGCGGCCAGAGCCGTCCCGCCCACCGGCGCAGCCGCTCCCGGCGGGGATCGTCCTCGCGCAGCCGGGCCAGTACGAGGGCCAGCAGGGCGCCGACCAGGAGCTGGTCGGCGCGGGTGTCGGGCCCGTTGTAGATGCGGTGCACCGCGGCCGGGTCCCACAGGACCGTCCGCCACACCACCGGCAACAGGCACAGCGCCGCGACCGCGCCCAGCACCGTGCGCGGAGCCGAGCGCCGCAGCAGCGCGAGCAGCAGCAGCGGCCAGGCGAGGTAGAACTGCTCCTCCACGCCCAGGGACCAGGTGTGGCCGAGCGGCGCGGTGGGGTCCGCGGGGGCCGCGAAGTCCCCGGCCCGCACCAGGTTGACCACCGAACCCGCCGCGAGCAGCGCCGCCAGCCAGGTCCCGTGGAACAGCGGCAGGGGAAGGGCCAGCGACAGCAGCGCGGTCACCACGCACATCACCAGCAGGGCCGGCATCAGCCGCAGCCACCGCCGCCGGTAGAACGGCCACAGGCCGATCCCGCCGGTACGGGCGTACTCGGCGACCAGCAGCCGGGTGATGACGAAGCCGCTGATCGTGAAGAACACGTCCACGCCCACCGCGCCGCCGGGCACCAGGTCCGGCCGCACGTGGTAGACGATCACCAGCAGCACCGCGACGGTGCGCAGCCCGTCCAGCCCCGTCACCCGCCCGCCACCGCCGAGCGCCGGTGCGAAACCCCGGCCGCCGCCCGCGCCCCGGTCCGCGGCCGCGGGCACGTCGGCCGGCGCCTCGCGCGCCCCGGATCCGAGCCGGGTGGTCTCGTCCGCGGTGCCGCGCTGGAGGGTGCTCATGATGAGCGGCGTCTGCCCCCGCCGGCCGCGACCACACCAGCGCGCCGGTCTCCCGCAGGTCAGCGCCGTGGGCCGGGCACGGTCGCTACGGTGGGACGCGTGACTCGGGAACCGGGACGGCGGCGGTGGCGCGGGCCGGGTGCGCCGTCCGCCGGTGCGCTCGGCCCGGCGGTCCCGGCCGTCGTCGTGCCGACGGTCGCGGTCGCGGTGGCGCTGGCGTCGGCGGCGGCCGGGGCGGACCGGCGGCCGGCGCTGGCGGCGGGGCTGGCCGTGCTCCAGTTCGGTGCGCTGTGGTGGGTCCCGCGCCGTCCGGCGGCCGTGCTCGGCGTGACGGCGGTGACCGGCCTCGCGGTGTTCGCGCTGTTCCCGGCGGTGACCCTGACGGGCGCGCTGCTCGCCGCGCAGGTCGCGCTGTGCGCGCTGGCGGCGACGCGGCCCCGGCGGATCTCCCTGCGCGGTGCGGCGGCGCTGTGCGTGCCGGCGCCGCTCGCGCCGCAGGCCGGCGGCGGCCTCGGTCTGCCGCTCTACCTGCTGGCCGTCGCGCTGGCCTGGACCGCCGGGGAGCTGTACCGGACGCGGCGGGCCAGGGCGGCGGCCGAGACGCGGCGTGCGGTGGCGGAGGAACGGGCCCGCATCGCACGCGACGTGCACGACGTGGTCGCGCACACCGTGTCCGTGATGGTGATCCAGGCGAGCGCCGCCGAGGACGGTTTCACGGACCGTCCCGAACAGGCCCGGCAGGCGCTGCGGGACATCGAGACGGTGGGACGCTCGGCCCTGACCGAACTGCGCTGGCTGCTGCGGGCGTTCCGGGACGACGGGCCGACCGCGGAGCCCGGCGCCGGGCCGCCGGGACTGGCCCGGCTGGACGCGCTGGCGGACACCGCGCGCGCGGCCGGTCTGTCGGTCGTCGTACGGCGGGACGGTCCCGGGGACGCCGCCGCCGGTCCGCCGGCGGCCGTGGACCTCACGGCCTACCGGATCGTCCAGGAGGCGCTCACCAACGTGCTGCGCCACGCCGACGGCGCCGGCGAGGTGCGGGTGTCGGTGCGTCTCGGGGCGGCGGCGGTGGACGTCGAGGTGGTCGACGACGGCCGCCCGCGCCCGCGGCCGCGCACGGCCGTACCGGGCACGGGCAACGGCCTCACCGGCATGCGGGAGCGCGCGGCGCTGCTGGGCGGCAGCCTGCGCGCGGGCCCGCTCGACGGCGGCGGCTGGCGCGTGCACGCGACCCTGCCCACGGGGCACGCGGCGTCGGCCGCCGGGGGCACGACACCGCCCGGGGAGGGCCCGACATGACGATCCGGGTCGTGGTGGCCGACGACCAGGCACTGGTCCGCACCGGATTCCGCATGATCATCGACGCCCGGGACGACCTGGAGGTGGTCGGCGAGGCGGCCGACGGGGACGAGGCGGTACGGCTGGTGCGCCGGACGCGGCCGGACGTGGTGCTGATGGACGTACGGATGCCGGTCCTTGACGGCATCGAGGCGACCCGGCGGATCGTCGCCGACGGCGGTGCGGCCCGGGTGCTGGTGCTGACCACGTGGGACGTCGACGAGCACGTGCTGGCCGCGCTGCGGGCCGGAGCCAGCGGGTTCCTGCTCAAGGACATCCGGCCCGCCGAACTGGTCGACGCGATCCGGGGCACGGCCCGGGGCGGCCTGCCGCTGGCGCCGAGCGTCACCCGCCGCATGCTCGACCAACTGCTGCGCACCGCGCCCCGCACGGCCCCCGCGGAGGGAGTGCAGGGACTGTCGCCGCGGGAGACCGAGGTGCTCACGCTGGTCGGGCAGGCGCTGTCCAACGCGGAGATCGCGCGCGAGCTGGCCCTGTCGGAGGCCACCGTCAAGAACCACGTCTCCGCGGTCCTGCGCAAACTGGGGCTGCGCGACCGGGTCCAGGCCGTGGTCGCGGCCTACGACTGCGGACTGGTCCGCCCACGCCGCCCCTGAACCGGGCGGCTCCCTGACACGGGCGAGCCCCTGGCGCGGGTGGCCCCCTGGCGTGGGCGGTCTCCTCGCGCGGGCGGTCTCCTGAAGCGGGCGGCCCCTGGCGTGGGCCGGTGGTCTGCCGAGGGCGTGTCGTCTCCTCCCTGAGGATGACGTCCGCGCGCGCTGCGTCCCGGCGCCTATTCCGAGGCCGTCCCCGGGGCCGATCCGCGGCGGGGGCGCCGCGCCTAGCGTCGAAGGCATGACCGACGCGCTGCCCTACCGGATGTATCTGCTCGCCCACGACGACGCGGCCCGCGGCCCCTGGGACCGCCGCAGGACCGGGTTCCTGGTGCGGGCCGCCGTCCTCGTCGAACTCGCCCTGCGCGGGCACCTGGTGCCGGGCGACGACGGCGCGGTCCGGACCGCCGGTTCCGGATCGACCGGCGACCCGGTGCTGGACGAGGTCCTGCGGGAGGCCGCCGGCCGGCCGCAGGGCTGGAAGGCGCTCGTGCGGCGGCACCGCGAACGGACGCTGCGGGCCGTGGAGGACCGGCTCGCGGCACTCGGCTCGATCACCGTCGAGGAGCGCGGCGGCCCGTTCGCCCGCCGCCGCGTGACGGTGTCGGACCCGGCGGCCGTCCGGGCGCTCACCGCCCGTGCCGCGGCCGTCCTGCACGCCACCGGCCCGGCCGCCGAGGCCGACGCCGCCGACGCCGCCCTGGTCGTGCTGTCCGCGGCCGGTCACGTCCCGTCCGTCGCCCCGCGCCACGACACCCGGGCCCACCGGGCCCGGATCGACGCCCTCACCGGCCGGCTCGGCGCCCTCGCGCCCGGCCTGGAGAAGGCGGTGCGCGGACTGCGGACGACGATGATCGCCGCCCAGGGCGGCATGGGCGGCAGCTGAACCACCACCGGTACCGACCACACCGCAACGGGGGAGACGATGCGCAGGATCCCGACCGTACGACGACTGACCACGGTCCTGGCGTGCCTGGCCGCCGCCTGGACCGCCGTGCCCGCCGGGCCCGCGGGCGCCGCGGAGCGGGTGCCGCGACCGGACACGGTCGTACGGACCCACGACGGCGCCCTGCGCGGCGGCGCCGGGGACGGCTACCGCACCTTCGAGGGCGTCCCCTACGCGGCCGCCCCCGTCGGCCGCCTGCGCTGGGCCCCGCCCCGGCGCCCCGCACCGTGGCCGGGCGTGCGGGACGCGACCGCGCCCGGCAGCGCGTGCCCGCAGCAGGCCGGCGAGGTGCCCGGCGGCAGCACGGACGAGGACTGCCTCCACCTGAACGTGACCGCGCCCGCCGACGCCACGCCCCGGCGGCCCAGGCCCGTGATCGTCTGGCTGCACGGCGGCGGGTTCACCACCGGCGCGGGCAGTTCCTACGACGCCCACCGGCTGGCGGTGCGCGGCGACGTCGTGGTGGTCACCGTCAACTACCGCCTGGGCGTCCTGGGTTTCCTCGCGCACGACCGGCTGCCCGGTTCCGGCACCTTCGGACTCGCCGACCAGCAGGCCGCGTTGCGCTGGGTGCGCGCGAACATCGGTGCCTTCGGCGGTGATTCCCGCGACGTCACCCTCGCCGGCGAGTCCGCGGGCGGCTTCGGCGTCTGCGCCCAGCTCGCCTCGCCGTCGGCCGCCGGCCTGTTCGACCGGGCGATCATCCAGAGCGGTCCGTGCACCGGCCGGCCGGAGCGTCCGTTCGCGCCCTCCGCGGCGCCGCTGAGCGAGGTACGCGCGGCCGGGACCCGGTTCGCGGCCGCCGTGGGCTGCGGAACCGCCCCCGACCAGCCGGCCTGCCTGCGGCACGTGAGCGTCTCCCGGCTGCTCGCCGCGCAGGACACCGACCAGCATCCCGCCTACGGCACCCCGCTCCTGCCGCAGGACCCGGGCGCGGCCCTCGCGCGGGGACGGACGCGGCGCGTGCCCGTCCTGATCGGCGGCACCCGCGACGAGGGCAACGGCTGGGCCGCCGGCATCATCCGGGCCGGCAACCCCGTCACCCCGCGGACCTGGCCCGACGTCGTGGCCGCCTTCTTCCCCGACCCGGCGTCGGCGGCGGCCGTGGTCCGCGCCTATCCGGTCACCGGGTCCGACGGCGGCCCGGTGTTCGGGGCGGTCATCGGGGACAGCAACTTCGCCTGTCCCACGCTGCGCTCCGCCGCCCTGCTCGCCCGTCATGCCCCGGTGTGGCGCTACGAGTTCGCCGACGAGCACGCCCCGCCGCTCACCCCGGGCACGCCGCCGTTCCCGCTCGGCGCACCGCACGCGAGCGAACTCCCGTACCTGTTCGACCTGGGCGGCCGCCCGCGCGCCATGACCCCGGCCCAGCACCGGCTGGCCGACCTGATGATCGACTACTGGTCCGGCTTCGCCCGCACCGGCGACCCGAACGCCGTGCTCGCACCCACCGCGCACCGGCCGGCCTGGCGGCCCGGCGCCGTACAGTCCCTGGCCCCCGACCGCACCGGCCCGGCCGCCACCGCGGCCGCCCACCGGTGCCCGTTCTGGAACGCCCTGCCGTGACGGCCCGCGCCGCCGGGTCAGCGCGGCACCGGCTCCGGCTCCCGCCCGGCGCCGGCCAGGCGGCGCAGCAGGGGCAGCGCGTCGGCGGCCGTGCGGGCCCGCCCGGTGACCAGGCGGTCGACGGGGGCGGGCAGGCGCATGCCGTCGCGCGGGACGGCGAGGACCCGCAGGCCGGCGGCGGCCGCCGCGCGGATGCCGTTCGGGGAGTCCTCGACGGCGAGGCAGCCCGCGGGCTCCACGCCGATCCGCGCGGCCGCCCGCAGGTAGGCGTCGGGCGCGGGCTTGGCCCGCTCCACGTCCTCGCCGCACACGACGGCGCTCAGCCGGTCCGTCAGGCCCAGCCCGTCGAGGACGGCGTGCACGAAGCGGCGCGGACTGGCGGTGGCCACCGCGACCGGGCCGTACCGCTCGGCTTCGAGGACGAGTTCCAGCGCCCCCGGCAGCGCCCGCACCAGACCGGCGGCGTGCTCGCCGACCATGGCGGTGGTGCAGGCCTCGACGACGTCCGCGGCGTCCGCCGTACCGCCGCACAGGCCGGCGACGTACGACGCCCAGCCGCCGTTGCCGTGGAGCGCGGCGGTGTCCGCGGCGGTCCACCGGTGGCCGTGGCGGGCGCTGAACGCGGCGCAGGCGCGGGCCCAGCCGCCGGCGGTGTCGATGAGCGTGTCGTCCAGGTCGAAGACGGTCGCGCGGTGGGTCAGGGGCATGCCGTCGTCCGGTCGCCGAGGTGCGGCCGGGGCGCCAGCTGCTCGATGGAGATGAGCGTGAGCCCGTGTTCCCGGGCGAAGGCGCGCAGCCGGCCGGCGCGGGCCAGTGAGCCGTCGTCCTCGCAGACCTCGCTGATCGCGCCGACCGGCGTCAGGCCCGCGAGCCGCAGCAGATCGACGGTGGCCTCGGTGTGCCCGCGGCGTTCGGCGGTCCCGCCGGGCCGGGCCCGGAGCGGGAACACGTGGCCCGGACGGATCAGCCCGGCGGGCCGGGTCGCGGGGTCGGCCAATGTCCGCAGGGTCAGGGCCCGGTCCTCGGCGGAGATGCCCGAGCCGGTGCCGACCGCGTCCACCGACACGGTGTACGCGGTCGTGTCCTGCGGTCCCGCGCCCGTGTCCGGGGCGGGCGGGACCATCAGCGGCAGCTCCAGCCGGTCGGCGATCTCGGGCGCCAGCGGCGCGCAGATCAGACCGCTGGTGTGGCGGACGAAGAAGCCCACGGTCAGGGCGGTGGCGAACTGCGCGGCCATGACGAGGTCTCCCTCGTCCTCGCGGTCCGCGTCGTCCGTCACGATCACGGGCCGTCCGGCCCGCAGTTCCTCGACGGCCGCGGCCACCGTGTCCTGGTCCGCGGGTTGCCGCGGCACCGAAACCGACGTCACAGGAACCAGCCCCTTCCCGGCTCGATCGTTCCTGCGGGATGCATCGGCGGCCCGCGGGGCGGACTTGAGGCCGGTCACGGCGGCGCCTGCGGCACGACGGCCGGCCGCCGGGCGCACCGGAGCGCTCCGGTGCGCCCGGCGCTCTTCGAGACGGCCGCGGCGCCCGGTTACCAGGCCAGGGCGTCCTGGGCGTTGTCCTGCCAGTAGGTGACGTCGGCCGCGCTGTTGAAGAAGACACCGCCGCCGGGGAGCGTCAGGGTCTTCTCGCCGTTGATCGCCTTGCCGTTGCGGTTCGTGAAGATCACGCCGAGGGTCTTCTCCTTGGCGCCGCCCTCGCCCTCCGGGGTGGAGGTCGTGATGCCCGCGTACGCCGACTTGCCGGGGTCGAGCGTCACCACGGCCTGCGGAGTGGTCTCGTCGGCCCAGTTCAGCGGCGCCTGGGCGTCGGCGCCGGCCCGCAGGAAGGGGGCGATGTAGGCGTAGCAGGGCTTGGTGCCGGTGTTGGTGGCCTTGAGCAGCAGGTGGTTGACCGGACGGGACACCTGGGTGACCGTCAGCTTGGTGTTCGCCGTGGTGCAGGTGACGACGGAGGCGGCCTTCCTAGGGGTGGCGGCCGAGGCGGTCTGCGCGGTGGCCTGGACGCCGACGGCCGCGAGGGCGGCGGCGACGACCAGGGAGGAGGCGGCGGTGCGGGAGGGGAAACGGGCCGGTACACGCATGAGGGGGCTGCTTTCTCTGAAGGTCCGGAAGATGTCGCTGTGAAGGTCCGGAAGAGGTCGTGCTCGGACGGTCAAAGCCTGTGCCGGGCGCTGTCCCGCGCGCCATCACCCACCGGCGGTCCGGGAAGCTGGAACGCGGACAGCGGCTCTGACCTGCGGTGACGCGGTGTTCCTGGAACGCCCGACGGGACGGGACACGCTGGTGGGCGGCTCTGTCCCGGCGGCGGCAGGCCCTACGCTGATCCCCGTGAGGCAGACAGGCGCTCGGAAGGACGGTCGGCGATGACGCCCCTGAGCCCGGGGGACCCGGAGTCCATCGGCGGGTACACCCTTCTCGGCCGGCTCGGGGCGGGCGGCATGGGAGTCGTCTACCTCGGTGTCTCCGCGTCGGGACGGCGGGTCGCGGTCAAGCTCGTGCGCGGGCCGTACGCCGAGGAGGAGGAGTTCCGGACGCGGTTCCGGCAGGAGATCGCGGCGGCGCGCCGGGTGAGCGGCGCCTTCACGGCCCCCGTCGTGGACGCCGACCCGGACGCCGAACGGCCGTGGATGGCGACGCTCCACGTGCCGGGGGCCGACCTCGCCGAAGTCGTCGAGAAGAGCGGCCCGCTGAGCGGGCGTGAACTGCGCGCGCTGGGGCTCGGGCTCACCGAGGCGCTGCGCGACATCCACCGCGCGGGCCTGGTGCACCGGGACCTCAAACCGCGCAACGTCCTGATGACCGATGACGGTCCGCGCGTCATCGACTTCGGCATATCCCGCGCCGCGGACAACCAGAGCCTCACCACGACCGGGCGGATGATCGGCACCCCGCCCTTCATGTCGCCGGAACAGCTGGCCGCCCCGCGGGACGTCACCCCGGCCTCGGACGTGTTCTCGCTCGGCTCGCTGCTGGTGTTCGCGGCCGTCGGCACCGGGCCGTTCGACGCCGACAGCCCGTACATCACCGGCTACCAGGTGGTGCACGGCACTCCGGACCTCGGCGGGGTGCCCGGCGCGTTCCTGGAGATCGTCGAGCGCTGCCTCGACAAGGACCCGGCCGCCCGCCCGGAACTGGCGGACGTACAGCGCATGCTCCAGGCGCTCCCGGACTCCGACGACGCCCCGGCCCCCGCCCCGCACCTCGCCCCCGGTCCGGCCCCCGTCGCGCGGACGGGTACCGGCACGGACCCGCGCACCGGCGGCCGTCGGCGGTCCCGGATGCTGCTCGCCGGCCTCGCCGCGCTGATCCTCACCGCGCTGTGCGCCGTGACCGGGGTCCTGCTGTCCGGTCCTGACGCCCCCGCCGGGACCGCCGTCTCCGGTGCCACCGCCCGTGCGGCCGACCTGCCCGACGGCTGGCGGCCGTGGACCACGAAGCTGCGGTACGACGTCAAGGGCGTCCCGCTCGACTACGACAGCCCCGGATGCGTGACGCGGGGAGACGCCCTGTTCTGCGGCGGTACGGGGTTCATCGCCGCCCGGGTCGACGCGGCCTCCGGCCGTGTCCTGTGGCGGGCCGGCACCCGCCCGCAGGGGACGCGGCCGATCGGTGTCCGCGACGGCCTGGTCTACGTCTACGAGGATCCGAACGACAGGATCAGGCGTCTGGTGGCCCTCGACGCCGCCACCGGCCACCGCCGCTGGCAGCGCGACATCAACAAGTCCCAGCCGGCCGTCCTGTACGACGACGGGCTGCTGACCCTGTCCCCCGACTACGAGTCGTTCGTGGCCTACGGTCCCTCCGGCAAGGAGCTGTGGCGGGCGCCCTCGCTGGACGAGTACTGCACTCCGGCGGCGCTGGGCGGCACGCCCTGGGCCCTGTGCTCGCGGGGCACCGAGGCCGGTCAGGCCCCGGTCGAGCTGATGAAGCCGGAGGCCGGCAGCCTCAGCGAGGTCGCCAGGCTGCCCGAGAAGGCGCTGCCGCTCGGCGCCGTGGGCGGCCAACCGCTCTTCCTCGCCCCGCAGACCGCCAAGGACGTCTACGAGTCCGGGTACGAGCGGCCGTACGACGCGCTGCTGCGGGTGGCCACGGAGACCGGGGAGGTCGGCCGGACACCGCTGGCGCATCCGCTGACCGGCGCGGCGACCCTGGTGGACGGCGTCGTCTACTTCGTCCGGTCCGACGGGGTGGTCACCGCGGTGTCGGCGGACAGCGGCAGGCAGCTGTGGCAGAAGGTGACGGACGTGGAGAGCCTGTCCGCGCCCGCGGTGTCGACGACGCGGCGGCGGGTCTGCTTCGCCAACCGGTTCGGGCGGCTGCTGGCGCTCGACAGCCGCACCGGGGCGGCGCTCTGGCGCACCTCGGCGCTCGCGGACCCCGGCGACAAGGCGCAGGACTACCCGCCGCACGTCCTGCTCGTCGGGGACGCGATCGTGGCGACGGCCGGCGACACGGTCTTCTCCCGGGGCCCGGACGGATCCGGCTGACCGGACCCGGACGCGGACGCGCGGCGCGGGGCGGCCGTCAGCCGCGGGAGCCCGCGCACAGGTCGAGGATCTTCGTGAACGGTCTGCGCAGCAGCACGGCCACCGGCTCGGCGTCCTCCTCCTTGTACCGGGCCAGCGCGGCGCGGGCGGCGGCCGCGTCCTGACCCGGGTCCCGTCCTTCGAGCAGGGCCCGCAGGGCGCCCGCGGTGGCCTCGGCGACCGGGACGAGACGGGTCCTGGCCCGGGACAGGACCGCCGTGGGCCCGTCGCGCGCGGTGAAGAAGTCCACCTCGGCGGCCAGGGCGAGGACATGGGGCGCGGCCTGGGCGGCGCGGCCGATCCGGTCGCCCAGTTCCGCCACCTCGGCCCGGTGGCGGCGGCGCAGCGGATTGAACCGCATGGCCTTCCGCGCCTCCCCGGCCCGCTCCCCGTACTCCCGCAGCCTGGCCGCCTCCGCCCGCGTGTACTCCCGGTTCGCGTACGCGGCGTCCGGCGAGCCGATCGCGCGGGCGCCGCGGACCAGGCCCGCCGCCAGGTCGTCGGCGTACCGGCGGGCCAGTGTCCCCGCCTCCCGGCGGGGGTCGCGCGGCCACAGCAGCGGAGCGAGGACGGCGGTGACCGCGCCGCCCAGCGCGTTCTCCCACAGCCGGGCGAAGCCGTAGGACTCCGGGGAGGAGTTGGCGAAGACCAGCAGCGAGGTCACCGCGACCTGCACGTTCAGCGTGGTGCCCGAGCTGACGACGGTCCCGCAGAGCAGCGCGAGACCGAGCACGACGGCGAGGACGCCCGTGGCCGGCCGGAAGAAGTGGACCACGGTCACGCCGAGGGCCACGCCCGCCATCACGCCGAGGATCCTCAGCAGCAGGGCCGTCAGCGAGGAGGCGGAGTCACCGCGCAGGCACAGCAGCGGGACGATGGCGGCGAACACCGGCGGCTGGTCGGCACCGGCCCACAGCGCGGTCTGCCAGCAGACCACCGCGATCACCAGGATCCGGGCCGCCGTCGGCCCCTGTGCCGTGAGCCTGGAGCGCACCCGCGTCCACGGCGAAAGGCCTGTCACCCGCACACCTTAGGCACCGCACCCGGCCGCCCTCCGGTGCGGGCGCCCCCGCGTGTCCCACGGCGGCACGGTGACCGCAGCCACGGGTCCCTAATGCGTCGCCTCCGGCTGCAGGTCCTGGCGGGGGGTCGGGGGCGGTTCCGCCACGGCCTCGCGCTGGGTCCGCAGGTAGCCGTAGACGGCCGAGGCGAGCGTGAGCAGGAGGAGCGGTCCGGCCACCCACGGGTAGCGGGCCATCTCCAGCGGCAGCCAGCGGTACGCCAGCAGGAGCGCGACGAAGACGGTCGTGCCGTACGCGACGAACCGGAGCCCCGGCCGGTCCCAGCCGCGGTCGAACGAGCGCAGCGCCGCCTCCACGGTGAGCGTGAACACCGCGCCGGCGATCAGGTCCACGCCGTAGTGGTAGCCGAAGCCCAGCGTCGCGGTGAGCGTGGCGACCAGCCAGAACGCGCCGGCGAAGCGCAGCGCGCGCGGGCCGCTGCGGGAGTGGATGAAGATCGCGACGGCCCAGGCCGTGTGCAGGCTGGGCATGCAGTTGCGCGGTGTGAACCCGTCGAACGGCATGCCGTGCGGGGTGTCGACGGCCGGCATCGTGTGCGGCCACAGGTCGGCCACCTCCCAGTGGCCCGGGTCGTGGCCCGCGCCGCCGACCGGCGCCTCCGGCCACAGGCTGACCGAGGCCCAGTGCTCGACACCGGTGCCGTAGGCGAAGACCGGTCCGACCACCGGGAAGATCAGGTAGACGGCCGGTCCGAGGAGGCCGATCACCAGGAAGGTGCGCACCAGGTGGTGCCGGGGGAAGCGCCGTTCGACCGCCACGTGGCGCAGCTGGTAGAGCGCGACGACGACCGCGGCCACGGCGAGCTGGCCGTAGACGATGTCGAGGAGGTTGAAGCCGACCGGTCCGGTGGTCGTGACGAGCCGGCCCACCAGCCACGAGGGATCGCCCAGCGCGCGGTCGGCGGTGGCCACGTACTGGTCGAGGACCGTCGGGCGGGTCTTCGAGGTGAGGAGCAGCCAGGTGTCGCCGGTCTTGCGGCCGGTCACCAGCAGCAGGCCCAGCCCGGCGCCCTTGAGCAGCAGCACCCGTTCGTCGCCGGTGCGGCGGGTGACCGCGAGGACCGCGGTGCCCAGGATCACCCACAGCGCGCCGTTGCCGAAGGGATGGCCGTCGGTCACCTGGACGCCGAGCGCCCACCGCAGCGCGACGACGGCGAGGTCGATGCCGACCGCGGCGGCCAGCGCGACGAGCCGTTGCCGCCAGGTCAGCACCGTCATCATCAGCGCCATGCCGGCGTACAGCAGGAAGCCCGACTTGGGGGCGAAGACCACCTCCCGCGCCTGGTTGGTGAGCGGGCCCGGCAGACCGTAGTGCCGTGCCGCGATCTCCATGGCGAGGAGGAACCCCAGGGCGGTGACTCCGGCCGCGGCCCAGAGTCCCGCCCCGGCCCGGTGCCGGCGGGAGAGCGGCATTCCGTCGCTCGTTCGCGAAGGAACCCGCGGTGGTATGGATCTCAATTTCCGGCCGATTCGCTAGACGACGACACCTGCCCGATCCGGGAAGACGGAAGGCGCGCCTGCCGGGTTCCGGTCTCGTTCAGGAAAGACTCCCGGATTGTTCACCCTCCGGTGGCGGGGGACCAGAGGGGGTCCACCGGTTGTGCGCGGACCCCCGGCCGGGGCCGCTCACTCGGTGGTGCGAACCTCACCCCGTACGGGCACGGCGGGCCCTGCTGGCCGTCGGCGGGGCGCTGGTCCTGGTCCCGCTCACGTTCCTGTACGGCATGCGCAAGCTGCGGGTCCAGATCCTGTTCGTCGCCTCGGTCGCCGGGCTCGTCGGCTTCAGCCTGCTGCTGGTCTTCGTCCTGGACCGCCCCTTCGCCGGTGATCTCAGCGTCAGTCCGGCCCCGTACCGGGAAGGAGCACTCGCCAGGTACTGGACCCCGTGAGGATCATGGTCGCAGAGTGGGGTCCGGACGCCGGGCGATCCGGCCCGCGGACCACGGACCGGACGAGGAGTCATCGGTGACCAGCGACACACGCACGGGACCGCCCGCCTTCGGCAGCGAGCGCGACACGCTGCGGGCCTTTCTCGACTACCACCGGGCGACCCTCGCCATGAAGTGCGAGGGGCTCACCGACGAGGAGCTGCGGCAGCGGTCGATGCCGCCGTCCACGCTCTCCCTGCTCGGTCTGGTGCGGCACATGGCGGAGGTCGAACGAGCCTGGTTCCGGCGGGTGTTCGAGGACAACGACGCGCCCATGGTGTGGTCCGAGGAGATCGACTTCCAGGCGGCCTACGACGCGAGCGCGTCGACCCGCGCGGAGGCGTTCACCGCCTGGGAGGCCGAGGTGGCGGCCTCCCGCCGCATCGAGCGCGAGGCCGCCTCGCTGGACGTGGCCGGACACCAGCCGCGCTGGCAGGAGGAGGTGTCGCTGCGGATGGTGATGATCCATGTCCTCCTGGAGTACGGCCGCCACAACGGTCACGCCGACTTCCTCCGGGAGGGCATCGACGGGACCGTGGGAGCCTGAGCTTCCGCGGGCGTCAGGCGTCCGCGCCGATCCAGACGGTCTTGGCGTTCATGAACTCCCGCATCCCGAGGTCGGACAGCTCACGGCCGTAGCCACTGCGCTTGACGCCGCCGAAGGGGATCTCGGGATAGCTGGTCGTGTTGCCGTTGATGAAGGCCATGCCGGACTGCACGTCGCGGACGAACACCTCGCGCTCGGCCTCGTCCTCGCTCCACAGGTTCGAACCGAGGCCGTAGGGATGCCCGTTGGCCTCCCGCAGGGCCTCCTCCAGGGAGGCGACCGTCCACACCTGGGCGACCGGGCCGAAGACCTCCTCGTGGTACATCCGCATCTCCGCGGTGATGCCGGTCAGCACGGTGGGCGGGTAGTACCAGCCGGGGCCCTCCGGGAGCCGGCCGCCCAGCAGCACCGTCGCGCCCTTGCTCACGGCGTCGTCCACGTAGGCCGCCACGTCCTGCCGGCCGGACTCGGTGGCCAGCGGCCCGACGTCGGTGGCCTCGTCCATCGGATCGCCCACCACCAGCGCGCCCATCTTCGCGACGAACATCTCCAGGAACGCCTCGCCGACGTCCTGGTGGACGAAGAACCGCTTGCCGTTGATGCAGGACTGCCCGTTGTTGAGGCACCGCGCCTTCACCGCGACGTCGGTGGCCCGGTCCAGGTCGGTGGAGGGCATGACGATGAACGGGTCGGAACCGCCGAGTTCGAGGACCACCTTCTTGATCTCGTCGCCGGCGATCGAGGCCACCGACCGGCCCGCCGGCTCGCTGCCGGTCAGCGTCGCGGCGGCCACCCGCGGGTCGCGCAGCACCTGTTCCACCCGTCCCGAGGAGATCAGCAGGGTCTGGAAGACGTCGTCGGGGAAGCCCGCGTCCCTGAAGAGCTCCTCCAGGTACAGGGCGCACTGCGGCACGTTCGAGGCGTGCTTGAGCAGGCCCACGTTCCCGGCCATCAGCGCGGGCGCCGCGAACCGCATGGCCTGCCACAGGGGCAGGTTCCACGGCATCACCGCGAGCACCACCCCGATCGGCTGGTACGTCACGAACGTCCGCTTCGCCTGCACGCGTTCGGCGTCACCGTCCAGGTCCCGCAGGAAACCGGGGCCCTCGGCGGCGTAGAAGTGCAGCCCGTGCACGCACTTGGCCACCTCCTGCTCCGCCGCGCGGAACGTCTTGCCCATCTCCTCGGTGATCATCCGGCTGACGCTCTCGACCTCCTTCTCCAGGCGTTCGGCCGCGTGCTGCAGCCAGCGCGCCCGCTCCTCGACGCTCGTCAGCCGGTACGAGGCGGCCGCGGCCGCCGCCCGCGCGAGTCTGTCCTCCAGCTCCTCGGCGGTCAGCTCGTCGAAGGTCCTCAGGACCTGGCCCGTCACCGGACTGGTCGTTGCGATGGCCATGGTTCACTCACCTGTCCGCCCCGGCCAGCACCTCGACGAGTTCCTGGGCCAGCGGGCCCGAGGACGCCGGGTTCTGGCCGGTGTAGAGATTGCGGTCCGCGACCGTGTACGGCTCCCAGGCGGGTCCCCGCGAGTACTCGGTCGGCAGCTTCCTGAGTTCGTCCTCCAGCAGCCACTTGGCCCTGTCGGCGAAACCGACGCCGGCCTCCTCCTCGTTGCAGAATCCCGTCAGCCGGTAGTTCGCGAAAGGCGTGTCGCCGTTCTCGTCGCGGGTGGCCAGGATGGCGGCCGGGGCATGGCAGACGATGCCGAGCGGATTGCCGGACGCGAGCGCCCTGATCAGCAGTTCCCCGGATTCTCGATCCACCGCGAGATCCTCCATCGGGCCGTGTCCGCCGGGGTAGAAGACCGCGTCGTAGTCCTCCAGGCGCACGTCCCGCAGGGAGACGGGGTGGCGCAGTTCGTCCGCGGCTTCGATGACGGCCTCCTCCTGGAGGGAGTTCTCCTCGCCGCCCGTCATGCGCGGTTCCAGGCTCATCGTGTCCACAACCGGGACGACGCCGTGCGGAGTTGCCACGGTGACCTCGTGTCCGGCCGCGGTGAACACGCTGTAGGGCGCGACGAACTCCTCGGCCCAGTAGCCGGTCGGATGCCGGTGTCCGTCCTTGAGGGTCCAGTAACTCGCGCCGGTCAGCACGCACAGGATCTTGGCCATGGGAAACTCCGTAGGTGCGCGGACGAATTGAGCAGACGAACTAAATTCTGAGCGGGCCGTTCGGCGGCAGCAACTCGTGACGGAGTCATCCGCGTTTTCCCCGCCGTCCGTTAACGGCCTGTCCGCGGTCCGTTGCTGTGCGCGCGGATGCGCCGTGCGCACGGGTTTCCGGTTTGACCGCCGCCGATACGGGACTACGCTGATCTCATCCCGAAGCCCGGCCTCCCGGCCCGCCCTTTTCGCCTTGTACACCGAGGAATTCGTACGCCTTCGCTTTGTACGCCGAGGAATTCGTACGCCGAGGAAGTGGAAGCACATGACCGCCTCTGGGATCTTGAAATCAGGCAAGGGCCGGCTGGCCCTCGGGGTGTCGGTGCTCGCCGCCCTGACCGTGGTGCCCGCGCACGCGGCGGACGGTGCCGGCGCGGCGCCGGGCGGGCAGAAGCCGACGGTGGTGCTGGTGCACGGCGCGTTCGCCGACGGGTCCAGCTGGAACGCGGTGGTGCAGCGCCTGCAGCGGGACGGCTACCGGGTTATCGCTCCGCCCAACACGCTGCGTGGCATACCGCAGGACTCCACGTATCTGAACAGCCTGTTGAAGACGATCAAGGGTCCGGTCGTGCTGGTCGGGCACTCCTACGGGGGCGAGGTGATCTCGCAGGCGGCCGACGGTCTCGACAACGTCAAGGCGCTCGTCTACATCAACGCGATCATGCCGGACAAGGGCGAGTCGTTCTCCAGCCTCTCCGCCAAGTTCCCGGCGGTCCCGCTCACCAAGGCGTTCCAGCCGGTGCCGTTCCGTAACGGCGACGGCACCACCGGCACGGACGTGTACATCCAGCCCGCCAAGCTGCGCGCGACCTTCGCCCAGGACCTCTCGCAGCAGCAGGCGTCCGTCCTCGCGGCGACGCAACGCCCGATCGCGCAGTCCGCGTTCACCGACAAGGCCACCGCGGCGGCCTGGCGCACCAAGCCGGTCTACGTGCTCGTCGGCAACCAGGACCGGGCGATCAACCCGAGTCTGGAGAGGTACGAGGCCAAGCGCGCCCACGCCCGCAGGACCGTGCAGATCGACTCCTCGCACGTGTCCCTGATCTCCCATCCCCAGGAGGTCACCGCGCTCATCGTGAGCGCCGCCCAGGACACCGGCCGGCAGCAGCGGTAGCGGCGGAGGCCGCCGCCCGCCGGACGTGCGTGGCGCGGCCCCGGCGGCTCGCGGCCGCCGGGGTGCCGTACCCGGACGGTGAACCCGGCCGCGGCTGAGGGCCGTTCGGGTCCCGGCGCGAGGAGGACACGCCCCGCGCCACCCGGCCGGCCCGTCCCGCCTCGTACCGCCACCCGGATGAAGCGGCCGCCCGCGACGATCGCGGATGCGAACTGCCGCCGCTTCACGGGACCTTCACCGGTTCCTGTCCCCGGGTCGACGAAATCCGCACATTCGGCGGCCTCGCACACACCCTTCCGAGCGCACCGTCCTGACCAGCAACAACGCGCGTCCTGACCCGGATTGCCGCTCCGTGACGCCCCGCGCCGCCCAACGGGCGTGGCGCTCGACCGGCTTGACGCGCCCGGCCGCTCCGCGTTTGCTTCCTCCACATCATCGGTTGCGCATGATGCTCCCCCCACTCGGAAGGCGCCTGATGTGAGCGCTCCTGTCCTCCACGGCACCCCCGTGACCCGTGCCGCCCTCGCTGTGGCCGCCGCCCTGTCCGCCCTCGCGCTCAGCGGGTGCGGGGTCGTCGACGCCATCGGCGGAAGCGGTGACTCCGAGCCCGCGGCGAAGGGTGACGACATCACGGTGGGTCTGCTCCTGCCCGACAAGGACACGGCACGGTTCGAGACGTTCGACCACCCCATCTTCACGAAGGAGGTCGCCTCCCTGACCCACGGCAAGGGCGAGGTCGTCTACGCCAACGCCGAGGCGAGCCCGGCCACCCAGAGCCGGCAGTTGCGGCGGATGGTGGACCGGAAGGTCGACATCGTCCTGGTGGACGCCGTCGACGCCAAGGCCATCGAGCCGGAGGTCCGCAGGGCCAAGGACGCCGGCATCCCCGTCATCGCCTACGACCGGCTGGCCAGGGGCCCGGTCGACGCCTACGTCTCCCACGACAACGAACTCGTCGGCGAGGTCCAGGGCCGCGCCATCATGACGGCGCTCGGCAGCAAGGCGGAGACCAGCGAGATCGTGATGATGAACGGCGACCCCGCGGACCCGAACACGGCGAGCTTCAAGGAGGGCGCCCTCGACGAGTTCCGGAACAAGGTCCGCGTCATCAAGGCCTACGACACCGACAAGTGGTCGCCGGTGGTCGCCGAGACGAACATGAGGAAGGCGATCCGGGCCGTCGGCCTCAAGAACATCGCCGCCGTCTACTCGGCCAACGACGGCATGGCGGGCGCCGTCATCGACACGATGAAGAAGGCCGGGGCCACCCACATCCCGCCGGTCACCGGGCAGGACGCCAACCTGGACGCCGTGCAGCGGGTCGTCTCGGGCGAGCAGTACATGACCGTCTACAAGTCCTTCCTGGACGAGGCCACCCAGGCCGCGCAGATGGCGGTGTACAAGGTCCAGGGCAAGGACATCCAGTACGACGCGCTGACCCACGACACGGTCGCAGGACCGGACGGCCGGAAGATCCCCGCGACCCTCGTGCCGGTGGTCTCCCTCACCAGGGACGACATCAAGGACACGGTGGTCGCGGACGGCGTCTACTCCGTCTCCCAGATCTGCACCCCGAAGTACGCGGCCGACTGCGCGGCGATCGGCCTGCACTGACCGCCGGCCCGGCCCCCGGAGGCCGGGCCGCTCCGCGCTACGCGGCGACGACGGCGACCCCGGTCCCGCGCACTCCTTGAGCAGGGGCACGTCCGGCCCGCTCAGCGGCTCGACGGCGTGCCGCGCGACCAGGGAGAGGGCCTCCTGCGGACTCGCCCGCGTCCAGCGGCCGGAGGGGGTGAGCTGCGGCACGGCCGGCGGCCTGCGCGCCGCGTTGTCGACCACGGTCAGTGCCGCCCCGTCGTGCTCCGGAGCCCGCCGACGGGCTCCCGCGGACCGTGGAGGCGACCGCCGCCCGGTAATCGAGGTCCCGCGGTGTGCGGCGGCGCGCCGGGGTGATTGTCTGGCCCCGGCAACCCGTCCCTACCCGGCCCCGCCGGCAGGAGGATCCCGCAGACATGAGCAGTGCCTACGCGTACGAGTACAAGGTCGTCACCTTCCGTGAGTCGCTGATCGGCGACGCCCTGGACAGCGACAAGCTGGAGAAGGTCCTCAACAAGCACGCCGAGGACGGCTGGGGCCTGAAGGCCATCACCGCCGCCGACGTCAAGGGCCGCATAGGTCCCGGCGCCGTCGAGGGCCTGCTGCTCACCTTCGAGCGCCCGCGCGGCTGACCCCGCCGCAACACGGAACGCCCCCCGGCCCGCAGTGGGCCGGGGGGCGTTCGCCGTGCACGGGGGTTACTTCACCGGCTCCGGCTCCGGCGCGCTCTCCTCCTCAGCGGTGCCCGCCGGGTCGGCCGGGGTCTTCACGGAGTCGAGGAGCAGCTGGGCCACGTCGACCACCGTGATGGCCTCCTTGGCCTTGCCGTCGTTCTTCTTGCCGTTGACGGAGTCGGTCAGCATCACCAGGCAGAACGGGCAGGCCGTGGAGACGATGTCCGGGTTGA